>DAMAFT010000274.1:0-6193 GCA_031995805.1 Massilia sp. | reverse complement strand
AGCAGCTCGGTACCCTGCTCGGTCAGCGACAGCGCGCCGGTGCGGGCATACTGGATCAGTTTCAGGCCGGACAGGCGCTTGGCGTTGCGGCCGACGCAGGCATTCACGCGGTCGCTACGCGCGCCGCGGCGGATGTGTTCGAGGGCGTCGTATTCGTCGCCGGTCAGTTTCAGGTTCTTCATTACCACTTTCGATAGGAACAAGCCCGCCATGGTAACGGCGGCGGGCCTGCCCGGCAACCTCAGCGGAATGCGCGCACGGCGCACCACACGAGGCCGGCCCCCGCCAGCGCGCACAGGGCCAGCGCCGCCTGCATGCGACGCGACGTCATCAGGGTATTGCGGCCCAGGTAGATCTTGTTGTGCAATGTAGTGCCCATGCTGCTCTCCTCTCGTTCGTCGCCCGTGATCCCATTATAAAAATGTTCGCAGGGGGATGCGATTGCGCCATGCACAAAAACAGGGCGGACGTATCCCCAAAGCAACATTCTCGGCACCAGGCCGGTGCCCTATTGCGCGCCGGGGCGCGGGACGGACTGTTAGGATCGCGTCAACATGACAACGCAATGGAGAGCATCATGGCAAACCAGAAAACCAAGCCCGACCCGGCGGCAAAAGGCCCGTCCATCCTGCAAGAAGCCGACATCGGCAGCGGCGAGCGCTCGCCGGGCCAGCACGACACCGACCAGATGATCCGCGAGATCCCGCACCGCGGCGAAGGCAGCCGCCAGGATGCCGGCGAGACGGGCAACCGGCAGGCGGACAGCCAGGGCGCGTCGAAAACCTGAGCGAACCCGCGCGGCCCGCCCGACAGTGTCGAACGCGCCCCGGCAACGGTACGTCAACCCGCCTTGACCGGCGGCTCCGGCAAGGTCGGCTCCTCGACCGGTGCGCGGGCCGGCGCCGGCACGTCGTCCGGATCGGGGCGCGGCTGCGGCGGCGGCAGGTCCGGGTCGGGGGTGGTATGGGCGCGCACCGGCTGGCGCGCTGCGTGTTGCGGCATGGTCATCGTCGGCTCCTCCGTGCATGGTTGACGTTGTGCGCAGCCTAGCATGGAAGAATGGCCGCGGTTTTCAATCGTGCGCGATGGCGCTGCCGGCTGGTATAGTGGCCGATTGCCATTCATTCATTTTCCGACGACCATGCGCCGCCTGTCCGCCCTGCTCCTGACCGCCGCCTGCGCCGGCGCCGTCCATGCCGCCCCGATGACCTTGTCCGACTACATGGCCCTGAGCGGGCCGGCGCCGAGCGCCACCTTCCGTTATGGCAGCGCGCCCTCCCAGTATGCCGAACTGTTCCTGCCGGCCGGCAAGGGGCCGTTCCCCGTCGCCGTGCTGGTGCACGGCGGCTGCTGGACCAGGGAATTCGGCGGCATCCTGCAGTTCCGCAATATGGCCGGCGCGCTGGCAGCGCGCGGGATCGCCGCCTGGAACGTCGAATACCGCCGCGTCGACGAGGATGGCGGCGGCTATCCCGGCATGTACCTGGACATGAACGCCGCGCTCGATACGCTGGCGCAGGCGGCCCGGCACCATCCGCTCGACCTGCGGCGCCTGGCGGCCGTCGGGCACTCGGCCGGCGGCCAGCTCGTGCAATGGATCGGGGCCCGGCCGCGCATTCCCCAGTCGAGCCCCCTGTACCGCGCCGACGCGCTCCCGGTGAAGAACGTCGTCAGCCTGGGCGGCCTGGCCGACCTGCGCCGCGAAGCAGGATTGATCCAGACCAGTTGCGAGCGCGACACCGTCCAGCTGGCGGGCACCCCGAGCGAGGAGCGGCCCGACGTGTTTGCCGACACCAATGCCGGCGACCTGCTGCCGAACGGCAGCCGCACGATCCTCGTCACGGGCGAGCTGGACACGATTTCGCCGCCGCGCGTGGCCCACGACTTCGCGGCGCGCGCCCGCGCCGCCGGGGACCGGGCCGAGGTGGTGATCCTGCCCGGCGCCAGCCACTACGACGAAGTCGCGGCCACCTCGACGTCCTGGCCGCTGGTGCTGCAGGCGATCGAGTCGGCGCTGGCGCCGGCCGGCCAGCCCTGAGAACGCGGCTTCAATCCGGGAACACGACGCGCCGGGCCAGGCGCTGCTCGACCGTCACGTCGCCCTCGGGCACGGCGACGCACGGCAGGATATAACCGTCGCGCTTTTCGTCGAACGAGAGTCCGGGCCATTCGACGAGGTGGCGCGCCCGGCCGGCGCCCAGGCGGCAGAGGCAGGTGCGGCAGGTGCCGTTGCGGCAGGAACTGGGCAGGTCGATGCCGGCCCGCTCGGCCGCGTGCAGGATCGTCTCGCCGTCGTCGGCCGCGAACGACCAGCCGGACGGCTGGAGGGTGATGGTCACTGTGCTCATGGTGCAAATTGTACCGGCCAGGCATGGGTTCGTTCGCGCACAGACCCTCATCTTGCATGTGATTAACCTGATTGCAAGGAAACAAGCAAGCAGGTGCCTCATGACTTACCACACCAAAGCGATCGTCAACACGGCCCTGGCCGCCCTGCTGGGCAGTCTCGCCACCCTCCCCGCCGGCGCGCAGCAGCAGCCGGCGCCCATGCAACCGGCCGCTGCCGTGCAGCCCGGCGCACCTGCCGGCGCCGCACCGGCCGCCGCGGCGACCGGTACGACCGCCGCCGAATCCGAACGCCTGCTGCGCGCCCAGGTGCTGCTCGACCGTGCCCGCTTCTCGCCCGGCGAGATCGACGGCGCCTACGGCTCGAACATGCGCCAGGCCCTGTCCGGCTTCCAGAAGGCGCGCGGCCTGCCCGTGACCGGCAAGCTCGACGACGCCACCTGGAACCTGCTGAACGCCGACGCCACGCCGACACTGATGGAATACACGCTGGCCGATGCCGACGTCGCCGGCCCCTTCCGTCCGGTGCCGAACGACATGATGGAAAAGGCGAAACTGCCCGCGCTCGGCTACGCCTCGGCCGTGGAAGGCCTGGGCGAGAAATTCCATGCCAGCCCGGCGCTGCTGCAACAACTGAATCCGGGCAAGGACCTGGGCCGCGCCGGCGAACGGATCGTCGTGCCCAACGTGGTCGGCACGCCGCCGCTGGCGCCGGCCGCGCGCGTGGTGGTGTCGAAGGAAGCGCGCGTGCTGTGGCTGCAGGATGCGGCCGGCAACCTGCTCGCCCAGTACCCGGTGTCGACCGGCAGCGAGCACGACCCACTGCCGATCGGCAACTGGACGATCGAGGGCGTCCACCGCAACCCGACCTACCACTACAACCCCAAGCTGTTCTGGGATGCGCAAAAAGGCGACAAGAAGGCCACCGTCGCGGCCGGGCCGAACAATCCGGTCGGCGTGGCCTGGATCGACCTGTCCAAGCCCCACTATGGCATCCACGGCACCCCCGTTCCGGCCACGGTCGGCAAGACCGAATCGCACGGCTGCATCCGCCTGACCAACTGGAGCGTCGCGGAAGTGGCGGGACTGGTACAGGCCGGCACCGAAGTGGTCTTGCAGGACTGACACGCCCGGACGGGGCGGCGGATTTCGAGCGACGAGGAGACGACGATGAAATGGCTGATGACCTTCCTGCTCGGCGTGCTGGTGGGCGCCGGCGGCCTGTTCGCCTGGCTGCGCCAGGTGCCGCACGACGACCCGCGCAGCGCCGCGGTCGCCACCGGTTCCCTGCCGGCGCCGCCCCGTCCCGACCTGGAAAGCCAGTTGCCGCCGGCGCCGAAGGTGACGCCCGACCTCACCGAACTCGACTTGCCGCTGCGCCCGGCCGCCCTCGACGCCGTCGCCGCGCTGCCCGACGTCGCCTCGGCCGCGCCTGCCACCCCTGCCATCCCCGCCGGCCAGCTGGCGGTGCCGGTCGAGGGCATCGCCTTCGCCCAGCTCAGCGACAACTACGACCAGCCGCGCGGCCGCGAACGCCACCATGAGGCGCTCGACATCATGGCGCCCAAAGGGACGCCGGTGCGCGCCACGGCCGACGGCAAGGTCGCCAAGCTGTTCACCAGCAAGCCGGGCGGCCTGACCGTCTACCAGTTCGACCCGACCGAAAAATATGCCTACTATTATGCCCACCTGGACCGCTATGCCGACGGCCTGCAGGAAGGCGCCGTGCTGAAGCGCGGCGACCTGGTCGGCTATGTCGGCAGCACCGGCAACGCCGATCCGAACGCGCCGCACCTGCACTTCGCCGTGTTCGAGCTGACACCCGAGAAGCAGTGGTGGAAAGGGACGCCGGTCAATCCCTATCCGCTGCTGGCGCGCTGACGGGACTTGCCGGTCCGGGACCGCCCAATCTCACCACTCCAGGAGAAAGCCGTGAATCTACCCCAGGAAAAAGCCGCGCGCAGCGTCGACGTCAAGGTGACGGTCGACGTCCGCGTCGACCCGGCGGGCGTCATCCTGCTGCTGGCCTCGTCGGCGATGGCCCTGTTCCTTCTCAGGCGTAAATAAGCAGCCGCCCGCTCAATGCGTGAAGGCCCGCGGCGTCGCGGCGTCGCCTTCCGGTTGCGCCGCATTCCGGCCGGCGGCACCGATCACCAGCAGCAGCGCCAGCACCGTCAGCGCCGCGCCGGAAAACATCACGGCCGCGTACCCCATGCCGGCGTCGAGCACGGCCGCGCCGAGGGCGGCGCCGATCGCATTGCCCAGGTTGAACGCGCCGATATTGACCGAGGATGCCAGGCCCGGCGCTTCCGTCGCCGCGCGCATGACGCGCATCTGCACCGGCGGCACCAGGGCGAACGCCGCGATGCCCCACACCAGCAGGCCGATCGCCGTGCCGGCCTTGCTGGCGGCCAGCCAGGGGAAGGCGATCATCGTCGCCGCTTCCACCAGCAGGAACACGATCAGCGTCCTGTCGATCGACCGGTCGGCCATCTTGCCGCCCACGGAATTGCCGATCGTAAAGCCGATGCCGACCAGCGCCAGCATCAGCGTGACGAACCCCGGCGACGCGCCATTGAAGGCCTGCAGCGCCGGATTGATGTAGGTATACAGGGCGAACATGGCGCCGGAGGCCAGCACGGTGGTCAGCAGCGCCTGCAGCACGACCGGGCGCAGCAGCACCTTCACTTCGGCGCGCACGTCGGGCGCTTCGCCGCGGCTGCCCTGCGGCAGGAACGCCAGCAGCGACGCCATGGCAAGCACGCCGAGCAGCGCGATGGCGCCGAACGACTGGCGCCAGCCGATGTGGTCGCTCAGCCAGGTGGCGGCCGGTACGCCGCCGATGTTGGCGACCGTCAGGCCCATGAACATCATGGCGACGGCGCTCGCCTGCTTTTCGCGCGGTACCAGGCTGGCGGCGACCACCGAGCCGATGCCGAAGAACGCACCGTGCGTCAGGCTGGTGACGACGCGCGCCATCATCAGGCTTGCGTAACCCGGCGCGAGCGCGGACAAGGTATTGCCGATCGCAAACAGCGCCATCAGGGCGACCAGCGCCTTGCGCCGCGGCCAGCGCGCGAGCAGCAGGGTCATGACCGGCGCACCGGCCATGACGCCGATCGCATAGGCCGAAACCAGCATGCCGGCCGAGGGAATCGACACGTCGACGCCCCGGGCGATGGTGGTCAGCATGCCCATCGGGCCGAATTCCGTCGTCCCGATGCCGAAGGCGCCGACGGCCAGCGCCAGCAGGGGCCAGGTGGCGCCGCCCGCCGCGGCGCCAGGAGAGGATGGAGAGGATGCGTGCATGAGTTTATCCATGAAAAGAATCTTGCAGACATTATCTGCGAGGCGTCTTTTTCGATAAACTGCATAATCCTCAAAATACTTTTGCACCGAGCGCGATAATCCAGGGCCGCACCGCTTACGGCTCGTCGACGTCCGCCCCGACGTTGATCGCCGCATACGCGCGCTGCACGGCGACCGCCTCGCGGCCATCCTTGCCGTACAGTTCCGCGGCGGCCTCGATCATCTTCTCGCGCGCCTGGGCGTAGTTGGTGCTGGACGTGAACCTGGTCGTGTTCGCCAGGAACCAGATCCGGTAGGCCTTGTCGATGCCGATCCCCGTCATCGCCAGCGGCGCCTTGACCAGGTACTTGCTGTAGGTATCGGCATCCTTGTCGGCGCTGGAACCCTGGGACAGGAAGTAGAACATGCGGTTGTTCGGGCCGCTGCTGTAATGCACGTCGAGACGCTTGAGCGAGGTGCTCCAGGCGTCCGGGCTGCTGCCGTCCTTGCCGGGCCTGGTCATCCAGCGCAGCGGCGTGCCCGTCTTGCTGATTTCCGG
>DAMAFT010000273.1:0-6193 GCA_031995805.1 Massilia sp. | reverse complement strand
CTTGCGGTCCAGCACCTTGCCGGCGGCGACCTTGATCCAGCCTTCGCTGATGCAGTATTCCTCGACGTCGGTGCGTTCCTTGCCGTTGAAACGGATGCCGACCGGGTGCTTGAAGACGTCCGCGTCGTGGTGCGGGCTCTTCGGGTCGATGGACAGGCGGTCGGGCAGGGGTGGGAGTTGGGTAGTATCGTTCATGGGCGGAATTATCCACCATTCCGGGCACCTGCGCGAGTGCCGACTTGCGCGTGCGGGTGGACGGCATGGCAACATTTGGCTATGCTGGGCCGCTTGTCACTTTGTCTTGGTCTTCATGGAACAACATTCCGGCAACATCTACCGGATCCCGCGCCGTTTCAACTGGGTGTTCGTCATCGGCGGCTTCGCCTTCGTGGCGCTGATGCTCATGATGTGGCGCTGGGGCGGGACGGTCGAGGATTCGCTGGCCTATTTCGATACCGCGCGCTGGCTGCGCGGCGAGATCCCCGCTTCCTCGCTGCGCGCGCCTTTCCCCTACCGCATCGCCGTGCCGGCCCTGGCCGCGCTGCTGCCCGGCGACGTCCGCCAGACCTTCGCCTTCCTGAACTGGGTCTTCACCACCGCCGGCGCCTGCCTGGCGGCGGCTACCGTGCGGCGCCTGGGCTTCGGCACGCAGCGCGCGCTGGCGGCCGGGCTGCTGGTGCTGGTCTCGCTGCCGACCTTCTGGTACGCGCCCTACCTGCTGGTCGATCCGGGCGCGATCTGCATGCGCGCGCTGTTCGTGTTCGCGGTCCTGCTGGCCAAGCCGCGGCTGGCGCTGGCCGCCGCGCTGGCCGCGACCGCCATCCGCGAGGAAAACATCCTGCTGCTGGGCTGGCTGGTCGCGCTGCGCCAGGTCGACCGGCGCGAGGGACTGGCCGCGCTGGCCGCCGCCGGGGCCTGGCTGGTGGCGGTGCGCTGGTGGCTGGTGCCGGGGCTGCCGCACTACGGCTGGGTACCCAACCTGGGCACGCTCATGAACCTGCTGGACGACTGGCGTGGCCTGCTGTCGCTGGCCGGCTGCGCGGGCGTCGTGCTGCCGCTGGCGCTGGCCGGGATGCGCCGCGCGCCGGCGCGCCTGCGGCCCCTGAAAAGCCTGCTCGTGCTGATGGCGCTGCCGCCGCTGTACGCGGCGCTCAGCGTGCGCGTCGAGGGCCGGATCGTCTGGAGCCTGTATCCCTTCCTGGTGCCGTTCGCCGTGGCCGTCGGCCTGCCGCGCGCGAAACGCGATCCCGACGTGCGCGAACTCAAGGCCGCGCGGCGCGCCTGACCTCGTCCACTAACGGCGCATGCCGCGCCATCAGCGCGGCGATCCAGTCGGCGAACACGCGCAGCCTGGGACTGGCGTAACGGTTCGGCGGCCAGGCCAGGTACATCGGCATCGGGTCAAGGCGCCAGTCGGCGAACAGGCGCACCAGTTCGCCGCGCGCCGCGTGCGCGTGCGCCATGTAGTCGGGCAGCCAGAGCACGCCCAGTCCTGCCAGCCCGGCCGCGAGATAGGCGTTGCCCTCGTCGATGCCCAGCAGGTAGCGGCCCTGGACGCGCACGGTTTCGTCACCGCGCATCATCGCTACCTGCAGGTTCCTGCCCGAGCTCGACCAGCGGAACGCCACCACTTGGTGCGGCGCCGCTTCCAGCACGCCCGGATGGGCCGGCACGCCCGCCCGCGCCAGGTAGCCCGGCGCGGCATACACGCCCAGCTGCAGGTCGCCGACGTGGCGCGCCACCAGCGACTGGTCGGCCAGCACGCCGCCGCGCAGCACGCAATCGACGTTTTCCCCGATCAGGTCGACCGGCCGGTCGCTCACGCCCAGGTCGAGCTGGATGTCGGGATATTGCGCGTAGAAGCCGGGCAGCGCCGGCACCAGCAGCATGCTGGCCAGGGGACTGGGCACGTCCACGCGCAGCCGGCCGCGCGGCAGCGTCGAGGCGCTGGGCAGGTTGGTTTCCGCATCGCTCATGTCGGCCAGGATGCGCAGTACCCGTTCGTAGTAGAAGGCGCCGTCCGGCGTGACGTTGACCTTGCGCGTCGTGCGGTTCAGCAGCTTCACGCGCAGCCGCGCCTCCAGTTGCTGCACCAGTTGCGTGACGCTGGTCTTGCTCATGTCCAGCGTGCGCGCAGCCTGCGTGAAGCTGCCGGCTTCCACCACGCGCGCAAAGGCGCGCATCGCATCGAATCGGTCCATGTCGTGCCTCCTTGACTGTTTGGATTATACAAACAGTGATGGCTGGAGTTACCCGTTTATCTGCCAAATGCAAAAGATTACAGTGGTTGCACGTCAACCATCGAGGAGCAATGCATGAACAAGCGCGACGCCGTGTTTCCGCCTGGCCGCCAAGCGCTGTATGAAAAGAACCGTTATTCGCCGGCGATCCGCTCGAACGGCCTGCTGTTCGTGTCGGGGCAGGTCGGCAGCCGCGAGGACGGCTCGCCCGAGCCTGGCCTGGAAGCGCAGGTGCGGCGCGCCTTCGCCAACCTCAATGCGATCCTGGCCAGCGCCGGCTGCAGCTTCGACGACGTCATCGACGTCACGATCTTCATGGTCGATCCGGAAGCGAACTTCGAGGTCGCCTGGCCGGTCGTGATGGAGCACTGGGGCAGCGCCCCGCATCCGGCGCTGACGGGCATCGGCGTGACCTGGCTGTACGGCTTCCAGTTCGAGATCAAGGTCATTGCGCAGTTGCCGGCACGGCTGCCCGATCAGGCGGCGTCCAGGTAGGCGCGCACCAGGCGCCGGTATTCGTCCAGCACGGGCATTTCCAGGGCCCCGCCCAGCGGGACTTCGCCGACGCCCTTGAGCAGGTGCAGCAGCGCCAGCGCCATCGGCGCGCGGCGCGCGTCGGGCAGGGCGGGCAGGGCCGCCGCCAGCAGGCTGGCCAGGTCGGCCAGCATCGTCTCGCGCAACTGCCGGCGGCTCGCTTCCAGCCGGCGCGCGTCGACCAGCGCCAGCGCCACGCCGCGCCGCGCGCGCAGCTCCAGCATGAAGTCGACCAGGGCATCGCCCAGCGCGGCCGGCGCGAGAAAGGGCGCCTGCGCGCGCAGCCGGGCCAGGCCATCGGCCAAGCTGTCCGCATAGATCCGCAGCAGGGCGTCGGCCACGGCTTCCTTGGACGGGAAGAAGCGGTACAGCGAACCCACCGCGGTGCCCGAGGCGGCGCCGATCTCCGTCATCGTCACGGCATCGTAGCCCTTGTCGAGGAACAGGCCGCCGGCCGCCTGCAGGATCGCGGCCACGCGCGCATGGCCGCGCCGGCGCTGGGGCGCCGCGCCGCGGGCGGGTTCGGAAGACGATGCCGTCATGGAGCGAGGTGGTTGAATGAGGGTTGCATTATAGGCCATGCCGCCGCGGCGTTGACTTATGCGAGGCTGTCCTCTACTATCTTTTTATGCGAGGATAGTCTCGCATAACAGACTCCTTACTCCATCTTTCCATGACCAACCTGCATCCCCATACCACCGCCCTGGTCCTGATCGACCTCCAGCACGGCAACACGGCGCGCGAACTGGCGCCCCATTCGGCCAGCCAGGTCGTCGCCAATTCGGCGCGCCTGGCCGACGCCTGGCGCGCCGCCGGTGCCACCATCGTCTACGTGCGCGTCAGCGTCGGCGAACTGCAGCCGCACGCGGCCGACCGCGCGCTGCCGGGCTTGAAAATCGTCCCGCCGAACCCGAGCGACATCGTGCCGGAAGCCGGCATGCAGCCGGGCGATTTCCTCGTGACCAAGCGCCAGTGGGGCGCCTTCCATGCGACCGAGCTGGACCAGATCCTGCGCCGCCGCGGCATCAAGGACATCGTATTGACCGGCATCGCCACCAATATCGGCGTCGAGTCGACGGCCCGCGTCGCGCACGACCTCGGCTACGACCTGGTGTTCGTCGAGGATGCCATGTCGTCCATCGGCGAAGGCGTGCACCGGTTCGCCGTCGAGCAGCTGTTCCCGCTGATGGGCCGCGTGCGCAGCACGGAGGCGCTACTGGCCGCGCTGGCGCAGGCCTGAGCCGGGTTCACTGGCACTTGCCGCGCAGGATGGCGGCGCCGAGGAACGGCAGGGCCAGCAAGCCGCCCAGCCCCACCGGGCCGATCCGCGCGGGCAGGTGCTTCAGGCCGTCCGGTCCCCAGCAGGAGGGCGTGCGCGCTTCTTCCACCTGGCGCGCGAATGCGTCGTAGCGCTCGCTGTCGGCGCGCAGCGCCGCACCCCGGTCGGGGCGGGCCGGCGCCGGGCTGTCGGCCAGCGTCTCGCGCACGGCCGTCCGGATGGCCTCGTCGGAGAGGCGCAGCCGCATCGGCGTCGAAGCGGGCTCGGCCGCAAAAGCGGCGCCCGCCGCCAGCAGGCTTGCGAAGACGGCAATTTTCATGGTGTGCTGATGTCATGACGGAGTTAACAAATGTACACTGGCGGCAGCGTGAAATCGCCGGTTGCACATTTTGTTACATTGCGCGCATGCATATCGCATGACGCGCCCATCACTGAAAGGGTCCACCATGAAATCGTTCTTCCTCGCCTGCTGCCTGCTGCTGGCCTCCGTGTTCCAGGCAGCCCAGGCAGCGCCGGCCGCGTCGGTCGATCCGGCGCTGGCCAAGCAGGTCAATGCCTTCGTCGATGCCTGGCACGACGACGCGGCCCACGCCCGCATGGATTATTTCGACAAGATCGCCGCCGACGGCGTCTACATCGGCACCGACCGCAGCGAACTGTGGAAGCGCGACGCGTTCAAGGAATGGGCGAAAGGCTATTTCCAGGGCAAGAAATCGGCGTGGACCTTCCGCGCGACGCAGCGTAACGTGTATGCGAGCCCGGACGGCAAGCTGGTCTGGTTCGACGAACTGCTCGACACGGAAAACCTCGGCCACTGCATGGCCAGCGGCGTGCTGCGCAAGACGGCCAAGGGCTTCGAGATCGTGCACTACCAGCTGTCGATCGCGGTGCCGAACGAGATCGCGAACCAGGTCACCGGGCTCGTGAAGGCGGCCGAAGCGGGAGCGGCAGGGGCGAAGTAAAGTTCGCGGTCAGAACAGCGATCCCGTCACCGGCCCCTGTTCTTCCGCCTTCTTCCGGGCTTCCTTCGGCGCCGCCCACGCCTTCATCGCCTCGGCCGGAAACGGCCGCAGGAAGCTGCGCGCGACTTCCGGGTTGCGGCATTGCAGCCAGTCGTCGAGGTCATGGGGCGGCAGCACCACCAGCGAGCGCTTTTCCTCGCCCGGCTTGTGGAAGCGGCGCATCAGCGGATGGTCGTCGGCGTTGATCGTGATCTGGGTGAACGATGCCGCCACCTTGCCGTCGGCCTCGGCCCATTCGCGCCACAGGCCCGCGACGTAGAACAGCGCGTCGTCGCGCATGCCGATGCCGAAGCGCTCGGCGCGGCCGCTTTCGTAGCTGGGTTCGTAGAAGCACCGCATCGGCACGGCGCACAGCTGGGCGCGGCGCCAGGCCGGCGCATAGGAACGCTTCTCGGCCAGCGACTCGGCGCGCGCATTCATCGTGTCGAAGACCTTCACGCCGGGCGCGATGTGGCGGCGTGGCACCATCCCATAGCTGGCCACGCATAGTTCGCGCCCGCCGCCGGCGCCCGCGCGCAGGATCGGCGCGGCATAGTCCTTCCAGGTCTCGCCCGGCCAGTCCAGGTCGCGGTACAGGTCGACGAGGACGCCGAGCACCATGTCGAGTTGCTCGGGCAGCGGGGGACGGTAGTTGACGCACATGGTGGACCGGACGGAAAGGGGATGGCGTCCATGATAGCAGCGCCGCCGCCACTGCGCGGACGCCGGCCCGATATGCTAAGGTGGCGCCTTTTCCACCACCGCACGCGCCAGTGAGCCACGCCGTTCCATCTTCCCCTCCTGCCGCCGGCTACGTCGGCCGCTTCGCGCCGTCGCCCACCGGCGTGCTGCATGCCGGCTCGCTGGTGGCGGCGCTGGCCAGCTACCTCGACGCGCGCGTCTACCGCGGCGCCTGGCTGGTGCGCATCGAGGACATCGACGAGGGACGCGCCGTGCCCGGCGCGGCGGAGCAGATCCTGGCGCAGCTGGCCTGGCTGGGCATGCATCCGGACGGCGAGGTCGTCTGGCAGAGCCGGCGCAAGCACCTGTACCAGGCGGCCAGCGAGCGCCTGGCGGCGCATGTGTACGGCTGCGGCTGCAACCGCCGCGAGATCGCCGATTCGCGCCTGGGCTTCGCG
>DAMAFT010000272.1:0-6206 GCA_031995805.1 Massilia sp. | reverse complement strand
TAGACCTGGTTCACGACCACCATCGGCGCGATCGCCCCGACCTTCGGGTTGCGGTAGGTCGGATCGAGCGGCAGGTTGTCTTCCAGCTCCTGCAGGTGCTTGCCGAAGAAGTCCAGCTTGGCCGTCTCCTGCTGGTCGCGCACGTTGACGTAGGCCTCGAACGCCGCCTTGTAGCCGAACAACTCGTCGTTATAGGTCTCGTACGGGCCGATCGTCACGTCGACCGGCGCATCCAGGTCCATCCAGGCGAAATCCGACTCCAGGTAATCGTTGGACAGGAAGGCGGCGGCGCGCAGTTCCAGGAATTTCTTCAGCGAGGCGTTGTCGGTGGCGGCGGCCGCTTCCTTCAGCAAGGCGGCCAGCTTCTGCAGGTCGGCGCGGTAGGCTTCCGCATACTTGACGATGCTGAAGCCGTTGTCGGACAGGTTGTCCTCGCCGCCGCGGATCACGGTGAAGAACCACTGCGCCTGCTCCTTGTCGGCGGGCGGCAGCGCGTTCATCCAGCCTTCCAGCTGTTCCTTGCCGGCGTTCTCGGGATAGAAGTTGCCGCCGGCCGGCTTGTGGGCCGGGATGCGGATGCCCGCGTATTCGGCCGGCATGAAGGAGCGGTGCTCGTCCAGGATCGACCACGGTCCCTTGTTCAGCCAGAAGTAGTCGCGGCGTGCATGGCCCAGCGGCGTCGTGTCCTTCTGCAGCGCGGCCCACAGGGCCTCGTTGCCGGACCAGCGCTGGCGCAGCTGCAGCACGTCGACGATCTTCGCCGCCTCGATCAGCTTGGCGATGGCGACGCGGTCGCCGGCGGACAATCTGGACGTATCGGCCTGCAGGTCGACCGGGGCGTAGCGCCTGGCCATCGCCTGCAGTTGGGCGGCGCTGGCGGGGGCGGCGGCATTGGCGGCATTGGCGGCGTGGGCCGGCTTGTCGGCGGCATCGGCCATGCCGGCGCACGCCAGCATGACGAGGGAAGCGAGGAGAGTCTTCATGGGACCTTCGAACGGGTTGCAATCGGAGGATTGTAATCCCGTTCGGAAAGAATCAGGAAGCCGGCGGCCCGGGTTCGCGGTGGCCGCGCCCCGGCAAGCGCAGCAGGCCCAGGATCACCAGCGCGAACACCGTGCTGAGCACGGCCGTGGTCTCGCGCCCCATCCCGGCGGCGACGCCGACGGCGGCCGTCAGCCACACGCTGGCGGCCGTGGTCAGCCCCTTGATGTCGTTCTCGTCCTTCAGCTTGAGGATGGCGCCGGCGCCCAGGAAGCCGATGCCCGCCGTGACGCCCTGCAGCACGCGCGACAGGTCGGCGATGGTCATCCCGGCCTGCAACGGGATCAGCACGAACAGCGCCGAGCCGAGCGAGACCAGCATGTGGGTGCGCAGGCCCGCGGCGGCGCCGGCCGACTCGCGCTCGTAGCCGAGCAGGCCGCCCAGCAGGACCGCCACCAGCATGCGCAGCACCAGGCGCGTGATGCCCTCGGGGTCGCCCAGGTCGGAAAATTCCTGCTGTATCGTCAGCCAGCTGCGTTGCCACCACACGGCGCGGGTCCTCCCGGTCATCGTTTCACGACGACATGATGCCAGTCCGCCAAAAATCATGGCGCACCGCCGCCTTCACCAAACAACTACCCCAAAACAATAACCCAAAACCGGGCTCTGACCCCGGCTCTGACCCCGGTTTGCGGTTTGTCACATGCGCGGGTTATGGGGCGCCGGCGATCGTCGCCAGCGGCGCGCCCTGGCTCCAGCCGCCGCCCAGCGCGCGCGCCACCGATACCGCCGCCAGCAGGCGCTGGGTGCGGATCTGGGCCGCCGCGCGATCGGCCTGCAGCGTGCTGCGCTGGGCGTCGGTCACGTCGAGGTAGGTCGAGACGCCGCGCTCGTAGCGCGCCTGCGCCACCTGCAGCGCGCGCGCCGCGGCCTGCTGCGCCTGCGCCTGCACGTCGCCCTGGCGCTGGCGCTGCTGCACGTCGGACAGCGCGTCTTCCACTTCGCGCAGCGCCGTCAGCAGGCGCGCCTCGTGGTTGGCCACGGCTTCGTCGTAGCGCGCCTGCGCCAGCTTCAGGTTGGCGCGGTTGCGGCCGGCGTCGAAGATCGGCAGCGACAGGGCCAGCGGGCCGGCCGAGAACTGGCGCGCGCTGCCCTTGCCGATGTCGCTCAGGCTCTCCGACGCGAAGCCGAAGTTCCCGGTCAGCGACACCGACGGGTAGAACGCACCCTCGGCCACGCCCACCTGGGCATTGAAGGCCTTCAGCGTGGCGACGCTGGACGCCAGGTCCGGACGCTGGCCCAGCAGGCTGGCCGGCAGGCCGACCGGAATGCCGGGCGGCAGCGGCAGCGCGGCGGCCTGGGCGCTTCCCTGCGCGGCCGCCGGCAGCAGCGGCTGGCTCGGCGAGGCGCCGACCAGCACGGCCAGCGCGTGTTCGAGGTTGTTGCGCTGGCGCTGGACCTCCTGCAGGTCCGATTCGGCATTGGCGCGCTCGATGCGCGCACGCGCCACGTCCAGTTCGTTCGACAGGCCGGCGTTGAAGCGCGCCTCGATCAGTTCCTGCGATTCGCGGCGCGTGGCCAGCGCATCGTTCAGGATGGCGGTCTCGGCGTCGAGGCCGCGCAGCTGCCAGTACGCCGTCGCGACCTGGCTGGACAGCATCAGCAGCACGCCGTCGCGGTCGTCCTGGGCCGCCAGGGCCTGGGCGTCGGACGCCTCGACGATGCGGCGCACGCGGCCCCACAGGTCCAGCTCCCACGAGAAGTTGGCGCCCACCGAGTAGTTGTTGCCCTCGATCGAGCGGTGGCCCAGCGCCAGGCCCTGCGAGGTCTCGGCCGAGGTGCGCGAGTTCGAGATGCCGGCCGAGACGCCGACCGACGGCAGCTGGCCGGCGCGCGTCACGCCCAGCTGGGCCTGCGCCTGCACCAGGCGCTGCGCGGCGGCGCGCACGTTCGGATTGTCGCGCAGGGCGCGGTCTTCCAGCTGCGCCAGCGTGGCGTCGCCGAAGACGGTCCACCACGCGGCCGGCAGGCGCGCATCGGCGGCCTGCGGCGCGGCGCCGGCATGGCGGTAGGCAGGCGCATCGACGCCCTGCGGGGCCTTGAAGTCGGGGCCGATGGTGCCGCAGGCGCTCAGGGCGGCGGCGATGGCGACGGCCAGGGTGGTGCGGATGACAGGCTTGAACATAGTATTCTTCATCTTGAAAGGTATCCTCAACCCTTCGTCATCCCCGCGCACGCGGGGATCCATGCTGAAGCGGCTAAAGAGACTCTGCATGGGTTCCCGCCTGCGCGGGAACGACGGCAAATTATTTCAGTGGCCCCCGCCGCCCGGCCCGCCCGGCGACTTGACCTTGTCCGCGAACCACAGCGGAATGCAGGCCGCGAGCAGGATCACGCCGACGATCAGGAAGGCGTCGTTGTAGGCCATCACGAACGATTCCCTGCGCACGATGCGGTCGATCGCGGCGATGGCGCGGGTGGCGGCCGTGGCCGGGTCGATGCCGCTGGCGATGAAGCCCTGCGTCAGCGAATCCAGGCGCGCCTGGGTGGCCGGCGCCGCCAGCGACACGGCCTCGCCCACACGCGCCGAATGGAAGTGCTCGCGGTTGGTCAGCGTCGTCGCCAGCAGCGCGATACCGATCGAGCCGCCCAGGTTGCGGGTCATGTTGAACAGGCTCGATGCCGACGGCATGTCCTTCGGCATCACGCCGTTCATCGCGAAGTTCGACAGCGTCAGCATCACGAAGGGCTGGCCGATCGCGCGGATGATCTGCGACAGCATCAGCTGGTCGTAGCCGGTCGAGGCGTCCATGTAGGCGTTCATCACGCAGGAAATGCCGAACAGCGCCAGGCCGAACATGCACATCAGGCGGTTGTCGACACGCTGCGACAGGCGCGCCACGAACGGCATCACGAACAGCTGCGGCAGGCCCATCCAGGCGATCACCTCGCCGATCTGCATCGGCGAATAGCCGGCGATCTGGCCCAGGAACAGCGGCAGCAGGTACGACGAGCCGTACAGGCCCATGCCGATCACCGCCGACAGCACGGTCGCGACCAGGAAATTGCGGGTGCCGTACAGGCGCAGGTTGACGAAGGGGTCGGGCCGCGTGAAGCCGATCACGATCCAGCCCAGGATGCCCGTCAGCGCCAGCGCTGCGAAGGTGATGATGAAGCTCGAGTCGAACCAGTCCTTGGTATTGCCCTCTTCCAGGAAGATGGTCAGGCTGGCCAGGCCGGTCGCCATGAAGGCGATGCCGAGCCAGTCGGCCTTCAGCAGCACCTTCAGGTTCTGCGGCTCCTTGTCCAGGCCCCAGTACATGCCCGCGATCAGCAGCACGCCCGGCACCCAGTTGATGTAGAAGATCCAGGGCCAGCCGTACAGCTCGGTGAGGTAGCCGCCCAGCGTGGGGCCCATGGCCGGCGCCAGCGTCGCGGTCAGGCCGAACATCGCCATGCCGGTCGCGCGCTTGTTGGGCGGCAGGCGCGTCATCACGAGGGTCATCGCCATCGGGATCAGGGCGCCGCCGGTGAAGCCCTGCAGCATGCGGAACACGATCATGCTGCCCAGGCTCCAGGCCGAGCCGCACAGGGTCGAGAACAGCAGGAACAGGGCCGTCGTGCCCATCAGGTAGCGACGCTGGCCGAGGGCACGGGTAAACAGCGCCGTCATCGGGATCACCACGATCTCGGCGCACAGGTAGGCGGTCGAGATCCACGAGCCCTCTTCCTGCGTCGCCGACAGCGTGCCGAGGATGTCGCGCAGCGAGGAATTGGTGATCTGGATGTCGAGCACCGCCATGAACGCGCCGAGCAGGCCGGCCGCCACCGCGATCCAGGTGCGCGCATCGACGTGCGCGCCCACCGCGGGCATGGCCGGCATGCCCGGAGGCGCCATCGGCTTGGTGGAACTCGTCATGGCCGGTCCTTAGTTGGCGGCGGCGGTGCGGGCCGGCGCCGGCGCCGGCGCCGGGGCTTGCGCGACCTTCTGGCGCAGGTCGATCTCGACCACGGTCGACATGCCCGGGGCCAGGCGGCCGGCGTATTTTTTCAGGTCTTCCGGCTTGAAGGTGATCTTGACCGGCACGCGCTGGACGATCTTGGTGAAGTTGCCGGTGGCGTTATCGGCCGGCAGCAGCGCGAACTGGTTGCCCGAGGCCGGCGAGAAGCTGTCGACGCGGCCGACCAGCTCGTGGTCCGGCAGCGCATCCACTTCGACCTTCACTTCCTGGCCGACGGCGATGCCCGCCAGCTGGGTTTCCTTGAAGTTGGCGGTCACCCACACGTCGTCCTGGACGATGGCGGCCAGTTGCTGGCCCGGCTGGATGCGCGCGCCCACTTCGATGCTCTTCTTGCCGATGCGGCCGGTGACCGGCGCCACGATGCGGTTGTAGCCGAGCTGCTGCCGGGCGTCCTTCAGCTGCGCCTGCAGCACTTTCACTTGCGCCTCGATCACGCCGCGCGCCGAGGTGGCGGCGGCGATCTGGGCCTGGGCGGCACTGGCGTTGTCGCGACGCGCCGTGACGTCGGCGCCGGCGGCGGCGCGCGCGGCGGTGGCGGCATCCACCTCGGCCTTCGAGACGGCCTTCATCTGGGTGTTGTACAGCTGGCCGAAGCGCTCGGCGTCCTGGTTGGCGCGTACCAGGTTGGCCTGCGACTGCACGACCTGGGCCTTGGCGGCCGAGGCCTGCGCCTGCGCCTGCTGGATGGCGGCGTCGGCCTGGACGATCTGCTGCTGGGCGCTGGCGATCTGCGCCTGGATCTGCTCGATGCGCACGCCCTGGTCGGCCGGGTCCAGCTCGGCCAGCACGCTGCCTGCCTGCACCAGCTGGTTGTCGTCGAACAGCACCTTGGTGACGACACCCGGGATGCGCGCCGAGATCGGGTGCACGTGGCCGGTCACATAGGCGTTTTCGGTGTCGACGAAGTTATGGCTGCGGTACCACATGCGGCCGCCGGCGAACAGCGCGGCGGCGGCGATGACGCCGACCACGATCAGCACGCGCTTGGGCGGCGCCTTGCCTGCGGGGGCGGAGGCCGACGGTGCGCCTGCGCCGGGCCCGGCGGCGCCGGCAGGCTGTTGCGGGGCCGTGGTTTGCGTATCTGCCATGAGTGCTACTCCGAAAAAGAAAATGAAATTGGTCCAGCGCATTATTCGCCAAGTTTCGGGCGAAGTCAAGAAATGAAACGGTTGCATTTCATTTAGAACTGCACTACATTACGCC
>DAMAFT010000271.1:0-6247 GCA_031995805.1 Massilia sp. | reverse complement strand
GAACACGTGGCCTCTCCCTTACCAAGGGAGTGCTCTACCACTGAGCTACAAGGGCATCATTCACTTTGCAGCGATTTGATTCGCTGCAAAATTTCAGTGAGACCGGATCATAGTGCCAAAGGCCTGTTCGGTCAAGACTTCCAGCAACAAAGAGTGTTCGATACGGCCGTCGATGATGTGCACGGTGTTCACGCCGGACTTGGCGGCGTCCAGCGCCGACGAGATTTTCGGCAGCATGCCGCCGGAAATCGTGCCGTCCGCGAACATCTCGTCGATCTCGCGCGCCGACAGGTCGGTGACCAGGTTGCCCTGCTTGTCCTGCACGCCGGCGATATTGGTCATCATGATCAGCTTCTCGGCCTTCAGGATTTCCGCGATCTTGCCGGCGACGACGTCGGCGTTGATATTGTAGGCCTGGCCGTCCTGGCCGAAGCCGATCGGCGAGATAATCGGGATGAAGGCGTCGTCCTGCAGCGCCTTGACCACGGCCGGGTTGATTGCCTCGATCTCGCCGACGAAGCCGATGTCGAGGAACTCGCCCGGCTTTTCCTTGTCCGGCATGGCCATGCGGCGTGCGCGGATCAGGCCGCCGTCCTTGCCGGTCAGGCCCACGGCCTGGCCGCCGTAGTGGTTGATCAGCATGACGATGTCCTGCTGCACTTCGCCGCCCAGCACCCACTCGACCACTTCCATGGTTTCTTCGTCGGTGATGCGCATGCCCTGCACGAAGGTGCCCTGCTTGCCGATCTTGCGCAGCGCGTTGTCGATCTGCGGACCGCCGCCGTGCACGACGACCGGGTTCATGCCCACCAGTTTCAGCAGGATGACGTCGCGCGCGAAGCCGTGCTTCAGGCGCTCGTCCGTCATCGCATTGCCGCCGTACTTGATGACGATGGTCTTGCCGTGGAAATTACGGATATAGGGGAGCGCCTCGGCCAGGATCTGCGCCTTGATCTGCGGCGAGACCGCAGTCAGGTCATTGTTCTGGTCGTCGCCCGTCAGAGAGGTCAGCATAGCGTTCATGGGGGTCCAAAAAAGAATGTGCGAGATTTTACGGCAACATGCCGCCGCTTGGGGCGTTATGGAAGCTCAATGTTGTATTTTCCGACGCCCGCCGTTAAGGTGGATTACATATGGATACATCCCCGTCATTTTCCGCCTTTTTCCCGCGTCTTGCCGCCTGGCCGGAGGGCGCCGCATGAGTACCTGCGCACGCTGCGGCGCGGCGTTCGCTTGCGCCATGGCCGACGGCGGCGACGGCGCGCCGTGCTGGTGCACCCGGCTGCCGCCCGTGGTTCCGGTCCCGGCGCCGACGGCGGCCGGCGCCGTGCCGGCCGGCTGCTGGTGCCCGGCCTGCCTGGAACAGCATATCGCGCTTCGGGAGGGACCGTCGCCCTCCATGCCGCCTGGAAAGGAAACCGGCGCAGCCTAGTGCGCGGTGCGGAAGAACCGCATCATTTCGCGGCTGGCGCTGGGGCCTTTGCCGTCGGTATAGGTGCCGCGCGCATCGCCGCCCGACCAGGCGTGGCCGGAGCCGTGCACGACCCAGTGTTCGGCATGCACCGCGCCGTCCGGCAGGCGGTGCACGGTGCGCGTCCAGGCATGGCCGTCGGGCATCGCGCCAGGTTCGACGACCATGATGTCGGCCGGATCGCGCCGGCGCCGTTCGATCAGTTCCGCGCCGTTGGCCGGATGCACGGTGGCGTCCTTGTCGCCGTGGAACACGATGATCGGCAGCGCCTTGCCGGGTGCGTGGTGGGCACGGAAGTCGCCCTTCATGGCCGCCACCGCCGTCGGCAGGTCGTGCGCGGCCGCGAACGGCAGGCCGGAGTGCACGCCCACTGCCGCGTACAGGTCGGGATACAAGGTGCCCATGATGGCGGCCATCGCGCCGCCCGCCGACAGGCCGGCCACGTAGACGCGCGCCGGGTCCACCGCATGGCGTGCCATGATCTCCTGCGTGATGCCGGCGATGATCGACGGCTCGCCCTGGCCGCGCTGCTGGTCGACCGCGTTGAACCAGTTCCAGCAGCGCGAGGGATTGGCCTGCTGCGACTGCGCCGGATAGGCGACCAGGCAACCGGTTTCCTCGGCGATCGCGTTCATGCCGGTGCCGAGCGCGAAGTCGTCGGGATGCTGCGTGCAGCCGTGCAACATCACCAGCAGCGGCGCCGCCTGGCCGGTGTAGCTGGCGGGCACGTAGAGCTTGTAATCGCGGGTGCCGGCATCGTTGCCGTAGCTGGCGTCGATGACACGGCCCGGCAGGGCGGCCGCGGTCGTGGACAGCGGCGGCGCATCGAACGGGTTGCCGCCTTGCCGGCCGAGATCGGCGAGCATGTCGGACGCGGGATCGTAGCTGGCCTGGTTCGAGGCTTGCCGGGCCGCTTCCTGCGCCTGCCGGGCCTGTTCCTGCGCCGCCTGCGCGGCCTGTGTCGCGGACGCCTGCATGGCGGTTGCCGTCTTGACGGATTCGCGGATGACGCTGTGCGCCACCGAGGGGCCGCGGCGCATCAGCGAGCGGGTCGCGGCGCGCATCTGCGCCAGGAATTTGTTGCTGAGGCTCATGGGCACTCCTTTGCGGTGCGTCGGCGACGCGGCATGACATCGTAGGGCGGGCACCCCGTGCCCACCACGGCGCGAACCGATGGCGGACTCGCAAGCATGCATCTCAGTCTTAGGTGCCAAGCTTGCGTCAACCTTACGTATCAAGGTTCTGGATGGACGAGTACTAGTCTACCTTGATTAAGGTTAAGGCAAGCGCATTCGTAAGGGATGCGGTAATCTGCGCGCCATCACACCAACCTCCAGCACAGCATGAGCGAACCAGCATTGCCCCCGGAACAGCAGACACCGGTACCGTCCCCCTGCATCAATGTGTGCAAGATGTCGCCCGCGACCGGCCTGTGCGAAGGCTGCCTGCGCACCATCGACGAGATCCGCGCCTGGCGCGCGTCCAGCGACGACGACAAGCGCGCGATCTGGGCCGAGATCCGCCGGCGCGAGGCGCAGATCGATTTCGGTTAGGCCGGCATCAAGCCTGCAGATGGGCGCGCAGGAAGCGCCCCACCTCGTCCTGCAGTTCGCGGTCTTCCGGCGTGTCGCCGAAGCCGCCGTGCGGCATCGCCTCGAACACGTGCAGTTCGGCGGCGACGCGCGCGCGGCGCAGGACGCGGTGCAGGCGCACCGTGTTGGACAGGAACAGGTCGCGCGTGCCGCTCTGCAGGAAGGTGGGCGGGAAGCCGCCGGTGAAGTCGCCGAACAGCGGCGACAGCCAGGGATGCGCGAGGTCGGCGCCGTTCGCGTACAGCAGGTTGTTGGCCATCAGCGATCCCGGCAGCACCACGTCGGCCAGGCGGTTGAGCTGGAAGCTGTCGCCGGATTCCGTCAGGTCGGCCTCGGGCGACAGCAGCACCAGCGCCGCCGGCAGCGGCAGGCCCTCGGCGCGGGCGCGCAACAGCAGCGCGGCGGCCAGGTTGCCGCCGGCCGAGCGGCCGACCACGGCGATGCGCTGCGGCGCGTGGCGCGCCAGCACGTGGCGGTAGGCATCCAGGCAGTCGTCCAGCGCGGCCGGGTAGGGGTGCTCGGGAGGCATGCGGTAGTCGACGCCGTAGCACAGGATGCCGTGGCGGTCGGCCTGCAGCCGCGTCGAGGCGCGGCAGGCGTCGCCGCCGCCGAACACCAGGGCGCCGCCGTGCAGGTCGATCCAGGCGCAGTCCGCGAAGGCGGCGGTCGTCGTTGCCGGCGCGGCGACGTGGAGGGTGGCGCCGCCGGCCCGGATCGTCTCGACGCCGGCGCGCACGCCGGCCATGCGTTCGCCGAGGGCGGCGGCATACCAGGCGTCGGCATCGGCCTGCACGCGCTTCCAGCCGGCCAAGTCGCCAGGTTCCGGCATGACCTGGCGGGCATTGTGCGGCACGCCGTCCGGGCCGACCAGGCGGCGCAGCGCGGCCTGCGCCTCGGGACTGATGGATGCCGGCACCGGCAATACGCGTTCCGGCAGGTTGACGCCGTCGGGTTGGTCGCTCATCGCTTTACTCCTGTGGATATTGCCGGCAGCATAACCCGTCCGGGCCGGAATTTAGAGTCGGGTATCTAGCACGATCGTGCTTTTTTGCCCCATAATCGGCCGATCCGATCAACTATCGCGAGACCATCCATGGCGCTGCCCACCGTCCTGCAAGACCTCACTCTCCCCGTCATCGCCTCGCCGATGTTCATCGCCAGCGGCCCCGCGCTGGTCGCCGCGCAGTGCAAGGCGGGCATCGTCGGCTCGTTCCCGGCGTTGAACGCGCGTCCGGCCGAGCTGCTCGACACCTGGCTGACCGACCTGCAGCGCGAGCTGAAGGACTACCAGGACGCGCATCCGGACCGCAAGGTCGGGCCGATCGCCGTCAACCAGATCGTGCACCAGTCGAACGACCGCCTGGCGCACGACGTCGAGGTGTGCGTGAAGCACCAGGTGCCGATCATCATTTCCTCGCTGCGCGCGCCGCCGCCGGAGATGCTGGACGCCGTGCACGCCTACGGCGGCATCGTGCTGCACGACGTGATCTCGATCCGCCACGCCGAGAAGGCGCTGGAGGCGGGCGTCGACGGCCTGATCCTGGTGGCGGCCGGCGCCGGCGGCCACGCGGGCGCGCTGTCGCCGTTCGCGCTGGTGGGGGAAGTGCGCAAGTTCTTCGACGGCCCGATCGCCCTGTCGGGCGCGATCGCCAGCGGCGACGCCATCCTGGCGGCCCAGGCGATGGGCGCCGACCTGGCCTACATCGGCTCGCGCTGGCTGGCCACCAAGGAAGCCAACGTCAGCGACGCCTACCGCGACGCCATCGTCGGATCGAGCGCGGCCGACGTCGTGTACACCAACCTGTTCACGGGCGTGCACGGCAACTACCTGAAGAAATCGATCGTGGCCGCGGGCCTGGACCCGGACAACCTGCCGGTGTCGGACAAGAGCAAGATGAGCTTCGGCTCCGGCAGCGCCAAGGCCTGGCGCGACATCTGGGGCGCGGGGCAGGGCGTCGGCCTGATGGACGACGTGCCGACGGTGGAGGAGATGGTGGGGCGCCTGAAGGCGCAGTACGAAGCGGCGCGGGCGCGGTTGAAGCTCTGAACCGCTGGACACCGCAGGGTGGGCAGCTCCACCTTTCCGCCAGCAACAAGGCTGCGTGGGCGCTGCCCACGCGTGACGTTCGTGTCATGTTGGCGCTGCTTCGCTGGCGGCCGCAGGCCATGCATGCGTCACGCGTGGGCAGCGTCGTAGCAGCGTGAATGCGGCCCGTGGGGTGGAGCTGCCCACCCTACGATTTGCCGTCGTTTCAGGGCGCGTGGTTTTCCGCTTCGGTCTTCTTGTCCTGGTCCCGGATCACCCACAACCCCGGCAGGTTGCGCCAGTACCCGTGCGCGTCCATGCCGAAGCCCACCACGAACTGGTTCGGGATCGTCAGCCCGACGATGTCGGCCGTCACCGGCTTGGTCTTGCCCAGGTCCTTGTCGGCGAACACCGCCAGGATCACCTCGGCCGCGCCCATGTCGAGCAGGCGCTGCTTCACGTGGGCCAGCGTTTCTCCTTCGTCCAGGATGTCGTCGACGACGATGATGATGCGGCCCTCGACGCTCTGGCGCGGCACCACCTTCCAGACCACTTCGCCACCCTTGTCGAGGTCGCCGTAGCGGGTCACGTGGATGTAGTCGAATTCGAGCGGGAAGTTCAGTTGGGGCAGCAGGTTGCCGGTGAAGACGACGGCGCCGCCCATCACGCCCAGCACGAGCGGGAAGGCGCCCGTGGCATCGTTGTCGAAACGCTGGTTGAGGACGTCGGCGACGTTCTTGACGGCCGCGTGGACCTGGTCGGCGCTGACGATTTCTTCGGCGTGCGCCATCAGTTCGCGGGCGCGGGTGTAGTGAAAATCTTGCATGGCTGGTCTTTTGGAACGTGTCTGGGAGCGATTATGCGTCATCCCGGCGGCGCGGGCGATTGCGCCACGCCGGCGCGGACGGGCGTATCATACATGCCTTGAGAAACGAACAAGCCGAGCACCATACCATGCCAGCACTTGACACCACCGGCGTGCGCGCCGAACGCCTTGCCCAGCTGCGCGCCGCGATGGCGCGCCACCGGGTCGACGCCTTCATCGTGCCGTCCGCCGATCCGCACCTGTCCGAATACCTGCCCGGCCGCTGGAAGGGGCGCGAATGGCTGTCCGGCTTCACCGGATCGGTGGGCACCTTCGTCGCCACGCAGGACTTC
>DAMAFT010000270.1:0-6255 GCA_031995805.1 Massilia sp. | reverse complement strand
CCGAGCTTCGGCAAGGGGACGGTACAGACGCTGGTCAACCTCGATCGGTTCTCGCAGAACGACAAGCTGAAGTACGGCGAACTGAAGATGACCATCGCCCAGTTCTTCCGCATCAACGGCGGCACCACGCAGCTGCGCGGCGTCACGCCCGACATCAAGCTGCCGGTGATGTCCGATACCGAGAACTTCGGCGAGTCGTCCTATGACAATGCGCTGCCGTGGGTGTCGATCAAGCCGGCGACCTACCTGCCGTCGGGCGACCTGAAGGAGCTGATCGGCCCGCTGCAGAAGAAGCACGAGGCGCGCGTGGCCAAGGACAAGGACTTCCAGGACATCGATTCGGACATCGCCGAGGCCATGAAGATCCGCAAGGACAACACGATCTCGCTGAACGAGGCCGTGCGCCGCAAGGAGCGCGAGAACCAGGAAGCCAAGGCGCGCCTGCGCGAAGCGCGCCTGGCGGACGCCACCAAGGCCGACGAGCCGGCGTCCGGTCCGGGCAGCAAGGAGCAGCGCAGCAAGGCGCCGGTCCCGACCGCGCCGAAGAAGGTCAACGTGGCGACCAAGGGCCGCCCGAGCGCCGACGACGGCCTGCAGGGCGACGAGCGCAGCCTGGCGGCGGAACTGGCCGCCGAAAAGGCCGCCAAGAACGCCAAGGACGTGTACCTGCAGGAGGCCGCGCACATTCTTGCGGACGAGGCTGGCATGCTGCGCGCCGATACCCGCATGGCCTCGCGCGCGATGCCGTACTTGTCACTGTTGAAACAGGGTGACAATTGATTGATTGTATATAATGCAATGATGCGTTAGCGCCGGAACGCTCCGGTCCAGGCGCCGGTAGCGACGACAAGGCAGGCTTTCTCAGGAAAGCCTGCCTTTTTTTATGCGTGCGTAATCGAACATTGTATTTTTTACACTTGTGCTACAGTGACTCAGCAGTTAAATTAAAAACAACTCTTTAGACTGAGCAAGGAGCACATCATGTCAATTCGTTACGCGATCGCGGCGATACTCCTGTCGGGGGGCGCTTGCGCTGCACATGCGGACGCGTTGCTGACCGGTTGGACCAGCGGCAACGGTACCGACATCGTCAGTTCCGGCGTCCTGGCGAGCGGGACGACCCTGATCGGGGGCGTCGCGCACGGCAACGACAGCCTCGCGCAGGCGCTGTACCAGAAGGCGAGCGCCAACCTGGCGCAGGGCAGCGACACCAAGCTGTCCTATGCCCAGGGCATCGACGGGGCCTACCTGACCGGCGTCAGCAATGCCAAGCTGGCGGCGGCGCTGGGCAACAGCGTGTCCGTCGTCGGCTCGGGCGACAATCTCGTCGTCAGCACGGGCCAGACCAGCGCGAATGCCGGCAGCGGCGGCAGCGGCGGCAGCGGCGCGGCAGGAGGTACTGGCGGCACCGGCGGCACCGGCGCTAGCGGTGGAGCCGGCGGAACAGGTGGAACAGGTGGTGCCGGTAGTACGGGCGGCACCGGCGGCACCGGCGGAACGGGGAGCGGCGGCGGCAGCGCGGGCGATACCGGCGGCACGGGCGGCACGGGCGGCACGGGCGGCAGCGCAGGCGGCGCGGGCGGTACCGGCGGCGCCGGCGGTAGCGGCGCGGGCGACGCGCCGGTCCCGCCCCCGACCGTGCCGGTCGACCAGGGTGGTCAAGGCGGCACCGGCGGCAACGGCAGCACCGGCGGCAATGGCGGTAACGGCGGCGGCGGCAACGTCGATGCGCCGGCCGAGACGCCGAGCGCCGAGGTGCCGGAACCGTCGACCATGGCGCTGCTGCTGGCGGGCGTGCTGGGCGCGGTCGCGCTGGGCCGCCGCCGCGTACGCTGAACGCGCACGGTACATGACATGGCGCGCCGTCCGCCCCGCGGCGGCGCCCGTGTGCTCCCGACTCGCCGCCGTTCCTGCTTGCGCAGGACGGCGGTTTTTATATGGGCTTAGTATCAGGTAGACTGATTTCTTTTTGTCAGGAATAATTTCCGGTAGAATGGCCTGAACGATCGTGCTATTCATGAGCGATCGTGGCCGGATGTGCCGCGGCCACGATGACAAGGAGACGACATGGACCTGAACTACAGCGCCGACGACATCGCGTTCCGCGACGACGTGCGTGCCTTCCTCGATGCCGAACTGCCGGACGACCTGCGCCGCAAGGTGCTTGGCCACCTGCGCCTGGACAAGGACGACTACGTGCGCTGGCACCGGATCCTCGCGCGCCGGGGCTGGGCGGCGCCGGGCTGGCCGCGCGAATACGGCGGTCCGGGCTGGACGCCCGTGCAGCGCCACCTCTTCGAGGAAGAATGCGCGCTGGCCGGCACCCCGCAGGTGCTGCCGTTCGGCGTCAACATGGTGGCGCCCGTCATCATGGCGTTCGGCAGCCAGCAGCAGAAGGACCATTACCTGCCGCGCATCCTGTCCTGCGAGGACTGGTGGTGCCAGGGTTATTCCGAACCGGGCGCCGGCTCCGACCTCGCTGCCCTCAAGACCAGCGCCGTGCGCGACGGCGACCACTATGTCGTCAACGGCCAGAAGACCTGGACCACGCTGGCCCAGCATGCCGACATGATCTTCTGCCTGGTGCGCACCGATACCGCCGTGCGCAAGCAGGAGGGCATCTCCTTCCTGCTGATCGACATGCGCAGTCCCGGCGTGACGGTACGCCCGATCGTCACGCTGGACGAGGAGCACGAGGTCAATGAAGTCTTCTTCGACGACGTGCGGGTGCCGGCGGAGAACCTGGTCGGCGCCGAAAACAAGGGCTGGACCTATGCCAAGTACCTGCTCGGCCACGAGCGCACCGGGATCGCCGCCGTCGGGCGCTCCAAGCGCGAGCTGGCCGGCCTGAAGCGCCTGGCGCTGCGCGAACACAAGGACGGCCGGCCGCTGCTGCACGATCCGCTGTTCGCGGCGCAGGTGGCGGACGTCGAGATCGAACTGATGGCGCTGGAGATGACGGTGCTGCGGGTAGTGGCGCGCGCCGATGCGGCGCCGGGGCCGGAAGCGTCCATGCTGAAGATCCGCGGCACCGAGATCCAGCAGCGCCTGAGCGAGCTGATGCTGGAGGCGGCCGGTCCGCTGGCGCTGGCGTTCGACCCGGCCTATCTGGCCGGGAAGGCGCCCCGTGCCGTCGTGGACGACGCGGCCGCGCCCCTGCTGGGCAACTACTTCAACAACCGCAAGACGTCGATCTACGGCGGATCGAACGAGATCCAGCGCAACATCATCGCCCAGATGATCCTGGGCCTGTAAGGAATACACATGGACTTCGCATTCAAGGAAGAGCAGCGCCAGCTGGCCGACGCGGTGCGCCGCTGGATCGGGCGCGACTACGGCTTCGAGGCGCGCCGCGCCACCATCGCCTCCGCAAGCGGGACGTCGGATGCCGCCTGGGCCACGCTGGCCGAACTGGGGCTGACGGCGCTGCCGCTGCCGGCCGCGCACGGCGGCTTCGACGGCGACGCCGTCGACATGTTCGTGGTGATGCAGGAACTGGGTCGCGGCCTGGTGGTGGAACCGTACTTCGCCACCATGCTGGGCGCGCGCTGCCTGGTATTGGCGGGCAGCGGCGCGGCTGCGCCCGGCGCCGGCGCGATGCTGGAACGGGTGGCCGCCGGGGAGCTGAAGCTGGCCTGCGCGTTCGGCGAGCGCCAATCGCGCCACGACCTGCGCGACGTCGCCGTGCGCGCCGTGCCGGACGGCGACGGCTGGGTGCTGGACGGCGCGAAGACGGTCGTGCTGCACGGCGCCCAGGCCGGCGTGCTGCTGGTATCGGCGCGCACCCGCGGCGCCCGGCGCGACGCGGACGGCATCACGCTGTTCGCGCTGCCGGCGGATGCGCCGGGCGTGCGCATCGTCGAATACCGGATGCTGGACGGGCAGCGCGCCGCCGACGTCGCGTTCGACGGCGTGCGCGTGGATGCGGCCGCGCTGGTCGGGGGCGTGCATGCGGGCTGGACCGTGCTCGACGCCGCGCTCGACCACGGGGCAGGCATGCTGTGCGCGGAAGCCGTGGGCGCGATGGACGCGCTGTTCGCGGCCACGCTCGACTATCTCAAGACGCGCCAGCAGTTCGGCGCCCCGATCGGCAAGTTCCAGGCGCTGCAGCACCGCATGGCCGACATGCTCATCCACCTGGAGCAGGCGCGCTCGATGGCGCTGCTGGCGGCGATGCGCCTCGCCGATCCCGCCCTCGACCCGGCGCTGCGGCGCAGCGCCGTCTCGGCCGCCAAGTACCGCGTCGGCCGGGCCGCGCGCTTCGTCGGCCAGCAGGCGGTGCAGCTGCACGGCGGCATCGGCGTCACCGACGAACTGCGGGCCGCCCACTGGTTCAAGCGCCTGGCGACGATCGAGCTGACGCTGGGCGACTCCGACCACCACCTGGCGCGCTTCGTCGCCCAACCCGGCTTCGCCGCGGAGGCCGCATGAGCATCGACTGGTATTTCGAGGATTTCGCGCCGGGCCAGGACATCGACCTGGGCACGTGCAGCGCTACGCAGGACGAGATCGTCGGCTTCGCCGCGCAGTACGATCCGCAACCGTTCCACGTCGACCCCGAGGCGGCCGCGCGCTCGATCTACGGCGGCGTGATCGCCAGCGGCTGGCAGACCTGCGGGATGATGATGCGCCTGGTCGTCGACGGCCTGCTGGGCCGCTCGTCGAGCATGGGCTCGCCCGGTCTGGACGGCGTGCGCTGGCTGGCGCCGGTGCGCGCGGGCGACGTGCTGAACGTGCGCTACCGGACGCTGCGCGTGAAGGCGTCGGCATCGAAGCCGGACCGTGGCGTGGTGTGGTCGCAGTGGGTGGCGATCAACCAGCGCGGCGAGACCGTGTGCACGATCGAGGGGATGGGGATGTTCGGGCGGCGGCCGGCCGCGGCGGGCTGACCGCTACCCGCTCACCCGGTAGCGGTTCCGCCCCTCCGCCTTGGCCCGGTACAGCAGTGCATCGGCCACCTGCACCAGGTCGGTCGGCGTGCCGTGCTCGCCGGGCACCATGCAGGCGATGCCCATGCTGGCGGTCAGGCGCGGCGCCGTCGGCGAGGCGGCGTGCGGGATGCCCAGCGCTTCCAGTTCCGCCATCAGCCGGTGCGCGACGCCGGTGGCGCCGCGCGCGTCCAGCTGGGGCAGCAAAATCGCGAACTCCTCGCCGCCGTAGCGCGCCACCAGGTCCTGGCTGCGCGCGGCCGCGCGCTGCATGGCGCCGGCGAACTGCACCAGGGTGCCGTCCCCGCCCGGATGGCCGTAATGGTCGTTGTAGGCCTTGAAGTGGTCGATGTCGACCAGGATCAGGGCCACCGGCAGGCTGGCGCGCCCGCAGCGCCGCCACTCGGCGTCGAGGCGTTCGTCGAAGGCGCGGCGGTTGGCGACGCCGGTCAGCGCGTCGGTCAGGATCAGCGCGCGCAGGGCGTCGCGCTGGCGCTTGACGGTGAGCTGGGTGCGCACGCGCGCGCGCACCACGGCGGCGTTTACCGGCTTGCTGATGAAATCGGCAGCGCCGGCGCCCAGCGCGCGCGTCTCGTCTTCCGGGGACTTGAGGGCGGTAACGAAGATGACCGGGATGTCGGCCGTTTCCGGCGCCGCCAGCAATTCCTTGCACACGGCATAGCCGTCCATGCCGGGCATGACGGCGTCGAGCAGGATCAGGTCGGGGTGCTGGGTGCGCGCGATCTCGAGCGCGCGCGGGCCGTCCAGCGCGAACAGGACCTCGTGCTCGTCCTGCAGGGCGCCGTGCAGGATCTGGATGTTTTCCATCGCATCGTCGACCACCAGGATGCGGCCGTTGACGGCCATGTCGGTCCAGCTCATGCATCCTCCTTGTCCAGTATGTCCCGCACCAGCCGCGCCGCCGCGTCGAATTTCAGGGTCGCCACGGCCTCGGCCAGGGCTGGCGCCGTGCCCGGCGCCAGCCGGGCCAGCGCGGCGCGCAGCGTGGCGTGGTGCGAGATGGCCTTCATGTTGTTATTGTGGAGCAAATCGAGAAGAATCGCCAATTCGCGGCGCAGCGTGGCCCGATCGTCGGGAAGGGGCATCGCGGGTACGGCGGACGCCGCAGCTTGCGGGGCCTCGTGTTCCGGCTCGGGCAGCTCGCGCGCCGCTTCCAGCACGACCTGCAGCGCGGCGTCCAGCTTCGCCAGCCGCAGCGCCAGTGCGCCCGCGTCTTCCGAGCGCAGTGCCTGCTCCAGTTCGAGCGCCAGGCGCGCTACCTCGGTGGCCCCGAAATTGGCCGCCACGCCGCGCAGGCGGTGCGCCG
>DAMAFT010000269.1:0-6267 GCA_031995805.1 Massilia sp. | reverse complement strand
TCGCGCTGCGCTTCTATACCGAGGAAGGCAACTGGGACCTGGTCGGCAACAACACCCCGGTGTTCTTCCTGAAGGACGGCATCAAGTTCCCCGATTTCATCCACACCCAGAAGCGCGATCCGCAAACCAACCTGAAGTCGGCGCAGATGATGTGGGACTTCTGGAGCCATGCACCGGAAAGCCTGCACCAGGTGACGACCCTGTTCTCCAGCCGCGGCACCCCGGACGGCTACCGCCACATGCATGGCTTCGGCAGCCATACCTACAGCCTGGTCAACGACGCCGGCGAGCGCGTCTGGGTCAAGTGGCACATCAAGTCCCTGCAGGGCGTGAAGAACCTGAGCGCGGCCGAAGCCACCCGCCTGGCCGGCGCCGACCCGGACTACGCCCAGCGCGACCTGTTCAACGCCATCGCACGCGGCGACTTCCCGCGCTGGAGCGTCGAGATGCAGGTGATGACCGACGAACAGCGCGCCGCCTGGGAAGCGCGGACCGGCTGGGACGCGTTCGACCTGACCAAGGTCTGGCCGCACGGCGATTTCCCGCGCCTCAAGGTCGGCATCCTGGAGCTGAACCGCAACCCGGACAACTACCACGCCGACGTCGAGCAGGCCGCCCTGTCGCCGGCCAACATCGTCCCGGGCATGGGCTACAGCCCCGACAAGATGCTGCAGGCGCGCCTGTTCGCCTACCACGACGCCCAGCTGTACCGCATCGGCACCAACCACCAGCACCTGCCGGTGAACCGTCCGCGCTGCCCCTTCCACAACCAGCAGCGCGACGGCGCGATGGCGCTGGCCAACGGCGGCGCCGCGCAGAACTACGATCCGGTGCATGCGGGCGGCCCGGCGGCCGGCGGCTTCGGCCACGGCGACGCCGGCTGGCAGGTAGAGGGCACGGCGGGCCGCTACGACACCCGCGCCACGGACGACCACTTCACCCAGGCCGGCAACCTGTTCCGCCTGCTGGGCGAGGAAGAGCAGCGCAACCTGGTGGACAACATCGCCGGCGCGCTGTCGCAGGCCGACGCGGCGACGCAGGATCGCCAGATCGGGCATTTCCTGAAGGCGGATCCGGCGTATGGCAAGGGCGTGGCGGAGGCGATCGCGCGCTTGCAGAACAAGGCCTGAACGGCCACGAGCCGCGCACGCTCACGTGCCCGCGTACGCCTCCAGCCACGGCACCATCACCCCCAGCAGGTGCTGCGGCGCCTCGATCGGGATCATGTGCCCGCTGTCCTCGATGACCTCGAGGACGGCGCCGGGGATGGCATCCGCCATCTCGCGCGATTCTTCCACGCTGCGCAGGCGGTCCTGGGCAGCGGCCACCACCAGCGTCGGGCATTGGATCTCGCCCAGCCGGTCGAGGTCGCCCGGGCGGTCCAGTACCGACTGGCGGCGGAACACCTCGCCGCCCAGGCGCATGCCCATCGCGCGCACGCGCTCGATCATCGCTTCGTTGTCGCGCTCCCGCGGGTGCAGCGAGGTCGCCACGGCCGTGCGGCTCAAGCCGCTGAAGGCGATCGACGGCGCCGCCTTGCCGATCGCGCCCTTGCGCTGCTGCAGCGCGGGGCTGTCGGGCCGGGTCGAGGTGGCGACCAGCACCAGCGCGCGCACCCGTCCGGGCGCCTGACGCGCGATGGCGCGGGCGACGTAGCCGCCCATCGAGAAACCGACCAGCAGGAATTCGGCCGGCGCCGTCGCCAGGGCGCGGCGCGCCATCGCCTCGACCGAGGTGTCGTGGCGCAGGTCGGCATGCACGATCGGCCCGAAGCGCTCCAGCGCCGCCGTCATGTCGTTCCACAGGGTTTCGTCGGCCATGAAGCCGGGGACAAGGAGGATAGCCATGGCGGCATGCTAGCAGACCGCGCGCGCCCATGCCTGCCGGCCCACTCATACCAATGGATGACTGGACAGCCATGGCGCCAGGGCGGATATTGCTTTCCAACAAATCCAATCGACACGACAGGAGCCGAACGTGATCCCATCCGCCACCCCGAGCGTCCGCCAGCAGCTGCGGTTCGCCTTCGCCGTCATCATCCTGCTGTCCTTCGCGTCCACCGCGATCGCCATCTGGCGCCTGCACGTGCTGGCGGACGACACGCAGGCGCTGGCCGGGCGGCCGCTGGCGAAGGAAAGGCTGATCTCGAACTGGGCCAAGGACATCGCGCTGGCCGGCAAGCGTACCGAAGCCGTCGCGCGCACGGCCGACCCCGACCTGGCGAACTACTTCGCGGGCGAGGCGCGCGCCTCGGCCGAGCGCGTGGGCGGCCTGCAGCAGCAGGTCGGCGCGCTGCTCGACACGCCGCAGGAACGGGCGGCCTACGAAGAGGTCGGCCGGGCGCGCCAGGACTACATGGCCCAGCGCGACCGCGTCACGGCGCTGAAGGCCGCCGGCCATGGCGAGGAAGCACGCGCCGTGTTCGAGCGCGGCTTCACGCCGGCGCTGGAAACCTACGTCGCCGGGGTCGACGCCCTGCTCGCCCTGCAGCGCCAGGCCATCGACGCCCGCGCCGCCCACGTGGTCGGCAATACCCGCTACAGCTCCGACGTGCTGCTGGCCCTGTGCCTGGCCACGCTGGCGTTCAGCGTCGGCGCCGGCATGCTGTTCGCCCGCGCCCTGTTCCGCCGCCTGGGCGGCGAGCCGGCGCTGGCCGCCGCCATCGCCGCCGAGATTGCCGGCGGCAACCTGGCGGTCGCCGTGCCGCTGCGCGCCGGCGACGATGCCAGCCTGATGGCGGCCCTGGAACGGATGCGCGCCAGCCTGGCCGACATCGTCGGCCGCGTGCGCCAGGGCACCGGCGTCATCGGCAGCTCGGTGGCGTCGATGGCGAGCGAGTCGCAGGAACTGTCGCGCCGCACCGAGAGCCAGGCGCAGGCGCTGGAGGAAACGGCCGCCTCGATGGAAGAACTGACCCAGTCCGTCGCCCAGAGCGCCGCCAACGCCGCCGAGGCCAATGCCCTGGCGGCGGATGCGGCCCGGGTGGCGCACCGCGGCGGCGCCATGGTCGGCCAGCTGGTCGACACGATGGGCGCGATCGACGCTTCCGCGACCCGCATCGGCGACATCATCGGCGTGATCGACGGCATCGCCTTCCAGACCAACCTGCTGGCCCTGAACGCGGCGGTGGAGGCGGCGCGCGCCGGCGAGCAGGGCCGCGGCTTCGCGGTGGTGGCGGGCGAGGTGCGCGCGCTGGCCCAGCGCTCGGCCGCGGCGGCCAAGGAAATCAAGGACCTGATCGGCGTCTCGACCGGGCGCGTCGCGCACGGCTCGGAACTGGCGGGCCAGGCCGGCCAGACCATGCGCGACATCGTCGCCAGCATCGGCCGCGTCACCGCCATCATGGACGAGATCGCGACCTCCAGCCGCGAGCAGGCCAGCGGCATCGGCCAGGTCAACGAGGCGATCGTGCAGATGGACGGCGTGACGCAAAAGAACGCGGCGCTGGTCGAGGAATCGGCGGCGGCGGCCGGCGAGATGCACGAGCAGGCCGGCGCGCTGGCCGAGCTGGTGGCGCTGTTCCGCCTCGACGCGCGCCGCGCGCCGGAGGCGCCTGCCGCCGCCGCGGCCGTCGCGGCTGCCCCGCGCCGGCCGGCCGGCCGGCCGCTGTTGCCGGCGCCGGTTTTCTAGGGCAACATCCGCCTATTCTTCGACTCACGGACAGCCCCCATGAACCTGCCAGCCCACCAACTCACCATGACGGTCCTGATGACCCCGGACACCGCCAATTTTTCCGGCAACGTGCACGGCGGCACCATCCTGAAACTGCTCGACCAGGTCGCCTACGCCTGCGCCAGCCGCTACGCCGGCACCTATGTCGTCACGATGAGCGTCGACCAGGTCACGTTCCGCCAGCCGATCCACGTCGGCGAACTGGTCACTTTCCTGGCCGCCGTCAACTATACCGGGCGCACGTCGATGGAAATCGGCATCAAGGTCGTGGCCGAGGACATCCGCAGCCAGGCGGTGCGCCACGTGAACAGCTGCTTCTTCACCATGGTCGCCGTGGGCGACGACAAGCAGCCGGTCGCGGTGCCGCCGCTGCGCCCGTTCACGCCGGACGAACAGCGCCGCTACGAGGAAGCCAAGGGACGCAAGGACTTGCGCCTGGCCCTCGACCGCCAGCACGCCGAACGCATCGCCGCGCGCGGCTGATCTCCTTCCGGCGGCACGTCCTGTGCCGCCTTCCTTTCCCGTCCCGCCCGCCCCACCGCCGCGCCGTCGTGCGCCATTACCGTGCACGAACGGGCCCGGATGTCGGCAAGTTTTCCATCATTCCATACGGATACAATTGTGAATTGTTGGTTCGTTTTTTCGACATTGCCGCATGGCGATGCGATTTCTGGATTGTAACTATCGATCACAAACATTCACAGCAACATCAAATATTCTTCAAAGTAATGTCTCTTACTGCACGTTCCTGGTGAAACGCGCCTGATTTCGATGTTTCAGTCGAGAATTTTTACAATTTGATGACAATTTTTCCGGTTTTTAAACTTTCGATTTAGAAATCAAATAGTTAAATCAAGTGGCACGCTATATGCAATGAGCCTGACCACCAGCTGCCGGGTCCGACCAAGAGTCCGCCGGCACGCGGGTCCGTCCAGGGGTCGAACCAACCGTCGGCTCCGCCATTCAATCTTGGAGGCGCATTACAAATGATTAAGAAAGCGTTCGCAGCAATGGCACTCGCAGGGATGACGATGTCGGCCCACGCCGCCCTCGTGATCAACGAAGGATTCGACACGATCTACGGCACCAACGGCCTGGCCGCCAAGGGCTGGCTCGGCGTGAACAACAGCGCCACGACCATGCCGAACGGCTGGTTCGGCGGCAGCGCGGACCTCCTCGAGGCGCAGGCGGGCGAGGCATCGTCGTATGCGGCCGCCAACTACAACCTGGACAACGGCAATTCGCGCGCCATCAATGCCTGGCTGTACTCGCCGGTCTTCGACGCCACCGGCGGCGCCACCGTCACCTTCTGGCTGCGCGGCGCGGCGGACGACGGCTATTTCGACAAGGTCAACTACGGTTTCCTGCTGAACGGCGCCCTCGTCAGCATGACCGCCGTGAACACCGTCCCGCAGGACGGCTGGACCCAGTACAGCGTGACGCTGGGCGCCGACACGGTCGGCATGGCGCGCTTCGCGATCCAGTACGCCAGCACGGCCGTCACCGCCAACTACGTGGGCCTGGACAGCGTGAACATCACCAGCGTGCCGGAACCGGCCAGCCTGGCCTTGCTGGGCTTCGGCGCCCTGGGCCTGGGCATCGCCCGCCGCCGCCGCGCCTGATCGAACCTACCGGAGAGAGAACAACCATGTCGACATCGAACACCATCCAGCGCCTGCTGGGCGCCGCCGGCGTCCTCGCCCTGTGCGCGAGCGCCCTGCCCGCCCTTGCCCAGGAAATCGGCGGCCAGGCCGTCTCCAGCGCCGACGCCCAGACCGTGACCCGCGACGCCGAGACCGGCAAGCTGCGCGCCGCCACCCCCGAAGAACACCAGAAGCTGGCCAGGCTGAAGGCCAGGAGCGCAATGCGCATGGCGACCCAGAGCACCCGCCAGAAATCCCATGCCAGCGGCGGGCGCGGCGTGCGCCTGACCGACGAATTCATGACGTCCTCGGTGGCGGTGCGCCAGCCCGACGGCTCGCTGCGCATCGAGCACGGCACCGCCGAGACCATGCACGACGCGCCGCATGCGCCCCAGCATGCCAACCTCACCCCCGTCACGGAGTAAGCCCATGCGCAGCCCCTTCATCACGCGTACCGCAACCCGCTCGCTGCTCGCCGGCGCCGTCCTGCTGGCCTGCGCCGGCGCCCAGGCCGCCGCCACCATCAAGATCACCAGCCGCGACCCGGCCGGCGTGGGCTTCAACGACCCGACGCCCGCCGCCCCGGTCGGCGGCAACCCCGGCACCACGCTGGGCGAACAGCGCATGTACGTGTACAAGTACGTGGCCAGCATCTGGGAAAAGAACCTGGACAGCGACGTCACCATCACCGTCAACGCCGGCTGGGAACCCCTGACCTGCGACGCCACCTCGGCGGTGCTCGGCAGCGCCGGCGCCTGGAACATCTGGTACAACACGCCGAATGCCAAGCCGAATACCTGGTACCCGCAGGCGCTGGCCAACAAGCTGGCCGGCGTCAACCTGAGCGAAGGCTACCAGGACGAGACCGGCTACGGCGACGTCGACATCAAGACCCAGTTCAACGTCAACCTGGGGAACACGGACTGCCTGGCCGGTTCGCCGTTCTACCTGG
>DAMAFT010000268.1:0-6297 GCA_031995805.1 Massilia sp. | reverse complement strand
GGTCCTCGACCGCCGGGTTCCACCACGGGTCCATGTGGATCACGTAGTCGGCCGCGGTCAGGTTGATGCCGACGCCGCCCGCCTTCAGCGAGATCAGGAACAGGTCGCCGTCGCCGGCCTGGAAGGCGTCGACGCGGCGCTTCCGCTCGTGCATGGGCGTGGACCCGTCCAGGTACTGGTAGCGGATGCCGCGTTCGTCGAGGTGCCTGCGGAGCAGCGCCAGGTGGTCGACGAACTGGCTGAACACGAGCGCCTTGTGGCGGTTTTCCAGCAGTTCGTCGGCCAGGCGCGCGAACGCGTCCAGCTTGCTGCTGCGGATGCCGGCACCGGGCGCGACCAGCTCCGGATTGCAGCAGGCGCGGCGCAGCTTCATCATCTCGGCCAGGATCTGGATCTGCTTTTGTCCCTGCGGAGCTTCCAGCGCGGCGATGCGCTCCAGCGCCTCGCGGCGCAGCGATTCGTACAGCGCCAGCTCTTCCTGGCTCAGTTCCACCGGCAGCACGATCTCGGTGCGCGGCGGCAGCTCGGACAGCACCTGGGCCTTGGTCCTGCGCAGGATGAACGGTTGCGTCAGGCGCCGCAGGCGCGTGCGCGCCGCCAGTTCGGCGCGCTTGTCCGAGGCCTTTTCGATGGGGCCGGAAAAGCGCAGCTGGAACTGGTCGCTGGTGCCGAGCAGGCCGGGGTTGATGAAGCGGAACAGGTTCCACAGCTCGCCCAGGTGGTTTTCCAGCGGCGTGCCGGTGGCCACCATGCGGAAGTCGCCGCGCAGCGCCATCACGGCCTGCGAGCGGCGCGTGTGCGCGTTCTTGATGGCCTGGGCCTCGTCCAGCACGATGGTATGCCAGCGCACGCCCTCGAACAGCGCCGCTTCCTGCTGCAGCAGGCCGTAGCTGGCGACGATCACGTCGAAGGCGCTGGCGCCCTTCAGTAGCGCGGCGCGGTCGCCGGGGCCGAACAGGTGCATGGCCAGGGTGGGCGCGAAGCGCTGCGCCTCCGCCATCCAGTTGGTCGCCACCGAGGTCGGGGCCACCACCAGCGTGGGGCCGCCGGGCGCGCGCGCCAGCACCAGCGCCAGTGCCTGCAGCGTCTTGCCGAGCCCCATGTCGTCGGCCAGGCAGGCGCCCACGCCCCAGTGCGCGAGGCGGGACAGCCATTCGAAGCCCTCGACCTGGTAGTCGCGCAGCCCGGCCTGCAGCGTGTTCGGCAATTGCGGGCGGTAGTCGGCACTGGCCTGCATCCGCGCCAGGTGCGCGCGCCAGGCCTGGTCGGCATCGACGCCGCCGGCCTCGTTCGCCAGTTCTTCCAGCGCGAAGCTGGCCAGCGGATGCACGCGCAGGGCATCTTCGTCGGCGTCGCTGTAGGCCGACAAATCCATCAGGCGCCGGTGCAGTTCATGGGTCAGCGCCAGGAACTGGTTGTCGCCCAGCGCGACGAAACGGTCTTCGCGCACGCGCGACAGCAGCTCGCGCAGGTCCATGACCTTGTGCTCGTCGACCTGCACCTCGCCGTTGGCGGCGAACCAGTCCTTGTCGCGGCGGATCTGCAGGCGCAGCGACTGCGACGCCACCTTTTTCGACACGCGGAACGATTCGCCCTCGGGCCAGGCGACGACGACCCGGCCGGGATCGCACTCCTGCAGCGCCGCCACCAGTTCCAGGCAGTGGATGGGCGCGGCCAGCAACCACTCGCCGTGCTCGTCCTCGGCCTGCTCGAAGGCGGGGACGTCGGCCAGCAGCTGGCGTTCGGCCTCGCGCTCGGCGTCCAGGTCGCGCCGCGCCTCGGTGCGCACGCCCTGCAGGTCGGCGATCACGCTCTCGGCGCCGTCGCCCGGCTGGAAGTAGGGACCGGCGTCCGGCAGCGGGCGCACCAGCACCCGGATGCGCAGGCCCTGCTGGTAGGGCAGCAGGTGCACGTGCAGGCGCGCATCGGCCGCCACCTGCTCGATGTCGGCCGCGCTGGCGCCGATGTCCGACTGTACCGTCACGATGGTCGAGATGGCGCTGATCGCCTGCAGCACGCGGCGTTCCGCCTCCAGCGGCACTTCCAGGCCGTCGCCGACGATGGCGGCGATGCGGCGGTGCTCGTCGCGGATGGCCACGATGCGCAGGCGCGTCGGCGTCTCCTTCGTGACGACCACGTCGCCCTGGCGCTCGTGCAGTGCGGGCAGCAGCGCGATCGTGACCTTGCCGCCGCCGGCGCGCACCGTCAGTTGCGGTTCGCCCGGCAGCAGTTCGATGCGGGTGCCCGGCGCATCCATCCAGAACAGCAGCGGATGGCCGGCCAGGCTCGCCACGGCCTTGTCCAGGTCGAACTCGTAGCGCGTGCCGCTGCCGCTGTAGTAGCGGTAGGCGCCGATGGCGGCGGCCACCTGCACGTCCTGCGCGGTCAGGAAGTCGAGCTCGGCCGCTTCCTCGGCCAGGCGTTTCAGGCCGATGGCGCGGCCGCGGCTCCAGCCGCCCTGGGCGTCGCGCTTCTGCTCGCGCGGCTCGATCTCGCGCACGCCCAGGTGCGGATCCCAGCCCACCAGCCAGGCCAGGCGCGATTCCCTGACCACTTCGACGTTGACGGCCGGCTGCAGGTTGATCAGGGCGTTCAACTGCCGTTCCCACGGCTGCTCGCGCTCGAACCACAGGGCCAGGTCGACGAAGCGGTGCTGCTGGCGCAGCGCGATCGCGCGCTTTTCCATGCCGACCATGCCGAGCTGGCCCAGCACCGAGGCCAGTTGCGCGGCGACGAAGTCGAAGCCGGCCGCCTGGGCCACGTCGAACTGCTGTTCCAGCAGGCCGCGCCGCTCGTCCAGCTGGGGCAGGCCGAGCCACCAGTGCAGCAGGGCGCGGAACATCACGGGCTGCGGCGCGCTTTCCCAGTTGCGCGACGGGAGCACCTCGGCGTCGACGGTGCCGCCGCGGATCTGGCGCAGCATCGACAACTGCTGGTAGACGGCGGTGTCGTGGCCCTGGACGGCGCGGGTGGCGCTGTCCAGGTAGGCGTCGACCGCCTTGGCGTGCTTCGGGTCGCCGCTCCTCAGGAGGGCGGTCACGTACAGGTGGCCGCCAATGCCCTCGAACACGGCCTTGCGCTTGCCGGTCTCGCGCCGCAGCGCCTTCAGGGCCTTGTCGAAGCCGGCGAGGGCCGGCTCGGCGTCCCCGCGCAGCAGTTGCAGCAGGCTGCGGAAATACAGCGCGGCGGAGTCGTCCAGGTCGGCCAGCAGCGCGCCGGCCGCGTCCAGGCGCCCGCACAGCACCAGGTGCTCGGCCAGCGCCATGCGCAGGCCCATCGAGGCGCCGCCCTGCGCCGCGTGCTCCTCGGCGCAGGCGCGCACCGCCGGCGCCAGGGCCGGCTCGCGCTGGACGTGGCGCACCAGCACCTCGAGCACGTCGTCGCGCACGGCGCCGTTGATGCGTTCCACCAGCTCGGGCGCGAACGGCCGCGCGCAGATGTCGACCAGCGGATGCAGGTAGGCCGCCTCGTGGCAGCGCAGGCAGGCGGCCAGCAGCGGCGCCACCGCGCGCGGGCCCTCTCCGCCCAGCAGCGCCATGCGCAGCAGCGCCACGCCCTGGCGGTAGCTGCGCAGCATGGGCGTGCCCTGCCAGTCGATGCGCAGCGGCGTGACCTGCTGGTAGACCTCGCGCAGCGGATTGAAGGTGCGCGCGCCGAGCGCCCAGGCAATCGCCGGCCAGGAACAATCGGGCGCGATCGCATAGCCGCGCGAGGGCAGTTCGGCCACCAGGCCGTCGGCGCGCAGTCCCTCCAGCGGCCCGGCCAGGTCGTCCTCGCGGCCGCTGGCTTCCAGCGGCGCCAGGTGCTCGTGGATGCGACGCCGGCCCATCGGCTCGCCGGCCAGGGCCAGCAGCGCGAGGATCAGCTTGTCGAGCCTGGGCCGGGCGTCGACCAGCGCATGCAATACCTCATCGCTCATGCAGGCAGGTTTTCGATCTCGATGGCGGGCAGGCCGGCGGGCACCGGGATGCCGAACACGCGCAGGTAGAACACCAGTTCCGCCTCCAGCGTGCGCACGATGCTGTCGGCCTTGCGGAAGCCGTGGCCCTCTCCCTCCAGGGTCATGTAGGCAACCGGCAGCGCGCGCCGGCGCAGCGCCTCGACCATGACTTCCGACTGCGACGGCGGCACCACCTTGTCGTCCAGGCCCTGGAAGAAGATCATCGGGCGGCGCAGCTTGTCGGCGTGGTTGACCGGCGAGCGCTCGGCGTACACGGCGTCGGCGCGCTCCTTCGGCGCGATCAGGTATTCGTTGTAGTGCGATTCGAACTTGTGCGAGTCGGCGTCCAGCCCCTTCAGGTCGGACACGCCGTAGTAGCTGGCGCCGGCCTTGAACACGTCGTGGAAGATCAGCGCGCACAGGGTAGTCAATCCGCCGGCGCTGCCGCCGCGGATCACCAGGCGCTCGCGGTCGACCAGGCCCTGGTCGGCCAGGTGGCGCGCGCCGGCCACGCAATCCTCGACGTCGACCACGCCCCATTGTCCTTCCAGCAGGTCGCGGTAGGCGCGCCCGAAGCCGGTGCTGCCGCCGTAGTTCACGTCGAGCACGGCGATGCCGCGGCTGGTCCAGAACTGGATCGCCAGCTTCAGGGTGCTGGGCGCCATGCTGGTCGGGCCGCCGTGGCCGATCACCATCAGCGGCGGCAGCTCGTCCGGCTGCGGCGCGTAGTCGGCGTTGTTCGGGGCGTAGTAGAAGGCGTGGGCGCTGCGGCCGTTCGCGCTGGGGTAGCGGATGCTCTGCGGGACGGACAGCCAGCCGACGTCGGGCACGGTCGCGATCGAGCGCGCCAGCACGTCGCGCGTGCCCTGGCCCAGGTCGAGGCGGACCAGTTCCGCCGCCAGCGTCGGCGCGCCGCCGAGGAAGGCGATGGCGCCGTGCGCCACGCGCAGCTCGCGGATTTCCTGGTAGGGCGTGTCGATGGGCGTCAGCGCGCCGCTGGCCACCTGCATGCGCGCCAGGCGGCTGACGCCGTCCTCGATATAGGTGCAGGCGATCTCGCCGGCCGACAGGAAGCCGTACATGCTGTTGCCGAACACCCAGTGCGGGCTGCCGAATTCCGCGTTGCGCGGGGACAGCGCATGCACGACGCCATGGTCGTAGCGGTACAGGTTCCACCAGCCGCTGCGGTCGGACACGAAGTACAGCATGCCGTCCGGCGACCATTCCGGCTGCACCACGGCTTCGCCGCCGTGTTCCTGGCTCCCGCCGGCGATCATGCGGCCGTCGACCAGGGTGCCGTCGTCCGCGATGTCGGCCAGCCACAGCGCCGTGCCCTGCCACGGCATGCGCGGATGGTCCCAGCTCAGCCAGGCGATGTGCCTGCCGTCGGGCGAGATGCGCGGGGACGCGTAGAAATCGTTGCCGTCGACGAGGACCGTCTCGCTGCCGTCCGGGCCGAGCGCGCACAGCGTGTTCACCGGGTAGGCCGCGCCCGCCGAATGGTCTTCGCGCACGCCCACCAGGCGCCCGCGCGGCGCGTCCAGCACGAAGTCGGCGTAGCGCAGGGCGCCGCCGGCGCTCACCGGCTGCGGCGCGCCGCCTTCCGGCGCGATCCGGTAGATGCGGTTGTCGGCGAAGTTCGAGAACCAGACCGTGCCGTCCGCCACCAGCGCGGCGCCGCCGCCGTATTCGTGCACGCGGGTGCGCACGTTGAACGGGGCGGGCGTCAGTTCTTCGGTCGCGCCGCCGCGCCGGCGCAGCAGCGTATTGCGCCCGCCTTCGCTGGCGCGGCCGGCCAGCCAGTAGACGTCGGCGCCGTCCAGCATCACCTGCGACAGCGGCGACGAACCGGCCGCGACGACGCCGGCGGTGATCGGGGAAGTCCAGGTGCCGCAGGGCGCGGCTTGCTTGCGGGAGGCGTCGGTCATGGTCGGTCCTGGCTGGGATAAAAAAGCATTATAAGTTCCATCGCACCTGCGCACGCGGTCGATCAAAAATGACTGGGGTGGCACGAGAGTGCGATAATAGAGGTTTGCTCCCGATTTCCTTCACGGATTGTCAGCCATGCCACAATTTGCCTCGCTCCAGAACGACACCTTCCTGCGTGCGCTGCTGCGCCAGCCGACCGAGTACACGCCGGTGTGGCTGATGCGCCAGGCGGGGCGCTACCTGCCGGAATACCGCGCCACCCGCGCGCGCGCCGGCTCGTTCCTGGGCCTGGCCAAGAATCCGGACTACGCCACCGAGGTCACGCTGCAGCCGATCGACCGCTATCCGCTGGACGCCTCGATCCTGTTCTCCGACATCCTGACGGTGCCCGACGCGATGGGCCTGGGCCTGTACTTCGAAGACGGCGA
>DAMAFT010000267.1:0-6309 GCA_031995805.1 Massilia sp. | reverse complement strand
GCTTCGAGCTGCGCGGCATTCCGCCGATGGCGGCCGGCGCGGCGCGCATCCGCGTGACGTACCAGGTCGACGCGGACGGCCTGCTGTCGGTGTCGGCGCGCGAGATGCGCTCGAGCGTGGAAGCGTCGATCACCGTCAAGCCGTCCTACGGCCTGGGCGACGACGACGTGGCGCGCATGCTGCAGGAATCGTACGAATCGGCCCAGGTCGACATGAGCGCGCGCGCGCTGCGCGAGGAGCAAGTGGAGGCCGAGCGCATCCTGCTGGCCACGCAGTCGGCGCTGGACCTCGACGCCGACCTGCTGAGCGCGGAAGAGCGCGTGGCGGTCGCCGCGCTGGAAGAGGGCGTGCGCGCCGCGCTGGCCCGCTCGCAGGACGTGGCCGTGCCCTCCGAGGAACGCCAGAACCGGCTGCACGACGCCGTGCACGCGCTGGCCGACGGCACCGAGGAATTCGCGGCGCGCCGGATGGACAAGAGCGTGCGCAAGGTCCTGGCCGGCAAGGCGCTGGACCAGGTCTGACCCGCCGGCGGATCGGCAACACAACTCAACGTCGTCCCCGCGCAGGCGGGGACCCGTGCTGAGGTGCTGGAGATGCACGCGTCGAAACGTCGTGGCATGTCCGACGTACCGGTTCCCGTGCTTCAGCAGGGATTCCCGCCTGCGCGGGAACGACGATCAACGAAACGAACGAGGTAAAGAAGTGCCACAAATCGTCATCCTCCCCCATCCCGTGTTCTGCCCCGAAGGCGCCGTCCTCGAGGGCCAGGCCGGCAAGTCGATCTGCGATACGCTGCTCGAGAACGACATCGACATCGAGCACGCCTGCGACCGCGTGTGCGCCTGCACCACCTGCCACGTGATCGTGCGCGAAGGCTTCGAATCGCTCAACGAGCAGGAAGACAAGGAAGAGGACATGCTCGACAAGGCCTGGGGCCTGGAGCCGAACTCGCGCCTGTCCTGCCAGGCGATCATCGCCGAGGAAGACCTGGTCGTCGAGATCCCGAAGTACACGATCAACCACGCGGCCGAGAACCATTGACGAGGTGATTGCCATGAAGCGGACCGACGAGGCACGATGAAACAGCAGGCCAAGAAACCGGTGCCCACCATTTACGAACAGGCGCCGGAAATCAAGCCCGGCCAGTCGATCGAACTGCTCAAGGAACTGCACATCCTGACGCGCGACGGCAAGCTGAACCAGGACAGCCGGCGCAAGCTCAAGCAGGTCTACCACCTCGTGCAGTTCATCGAGCCGCTGCTCAGGGACGTACTGGCCGACCACCCCGGCGCGACGGTCGTCGACCACGGCGCCGGCAAGTCCTACCTCGGCTTCATCCTGTACGACCTGTTCTTCAAGGGCCGCGACGACGGCTCGCGCATCTACGGCATCGAGACGCGCGAGGAACTCGTGCAGAAGTCCGCCGAACTGGCCGCGCGCCTGGACTTCCCCGGCATGTCGTTCCTGAACCTGTCGGTGGCCGAGTCGACCGGATCCGGCAGGCTGCCGCCCGCCGTCGACGTCGTCACCGCGCTGCACGCGTGTAATACGGCGACCGACGATGCGATCGATTTCGCGCTCGAGAAAAAAGCGAAGCACATCGTGCTGGTGCCGTGCTGCCAGGCGGAAGTGGCGTCGGTGCTGCGCAAGAACAAGGGCCGCGACCTGGGCCGCAGCGCGCTGACCGAAATCTGGCGCCACCCGATCCACACGCGCGAATTCGGCAGCCAGATCACCAACGTGCTGCGCTGCCTGCGCCTGGAGGCGCACGGCTACCAGGTGACGGTGACGGAACTGGTGGGCTGGGAACACTCGATGAAGAACGAGCTGATCGTCGCCACCTACAAGAACCTGCCGCGCCGCCGGCCCAGCGAACGCCTGCACGAAGTGCTGCATGAGGTCGGCCTTGAAGAAATGAAGAGCCGTTTTTATACCCAGGCCGAGACCACGGAATAAGATGATGAGCCAAGACCAACAGCGCTGGATCGACCTGCGCAGCGACACCGTGACCCAGCCGAGCGCTGCGATGCGCGCCACCATGGTGGCCGCCCCGGTCGGCGACGACGTCTACGGCGACGACCCGACCGTCAACCGCCTGCAGGACTACGCGGCCGAGCTGTTCGGCTTCGAAGCGGGCATGTTCGCGCCGAGCGGCACCCAGACCAACCTGATCGCCTTGATGACCCACTGCGGCCGCGGCGACGAATACCTGGTCGGCCAGGAAGCGCACACCTACAAGTACGAAGGCGGCGGCGCCGCGGTGCTGGGCAGCATCCAGCCGCAGCCGATCGCGAACCAGTCGGACGGCTCGATCGCCCTGGCCGATATCGAGGCCTATATCAAGCCGGACGACATGCACTTCGCGCGCACCCGGCTGCTGGCGCTGGAAAACACCATCGGTGGCCGCGTGCTGAGCCAGGAATACGTCGCCGCCGCGACCACGCTCGCCCACGACAAGGGCCTGGCGACCCACCTCGACGGCGCGCGCATCTGCAACGCCGCCGTCAAGCAGGGCATCAGCCTGGTCGATGCGGTAAAAGGCTTCGATACCGTGTCGGTCTGCCTGTCCAAGGGCCTGGGCGCGCCGGTCGGCTCGGTCCTGCTGGGACCGAAGTCCTTCATCGAGCAGGGCAAGCGCTGGCGCAAGATGCTGGGCGGCGGCATGCGCCAGGCCGGCGTGATCGCGGCCGCGGCGCATCACGCGCTGGAGCACAACGTCGCACGCCTGGCGGACGACCACCGCAACGCGGCCGACCTGGCGGCCGGCCTGGCCCGCATCGACGGCCTGGCGGTGACGGTGCCGCAGACCAATATCTTCTACGTCGAGCTCCCGCCGGCCGCCTGCGCGCCGCTGCGCGCGCACCTGGAACGGCTGGGCATCCGCGCCTCGATCGGCCCGCACACCCGCCTGGTCACGCACCTGGACGTGAGCGGCGCCGACGTGCGCAAGGTGGTCGCCGCATTCGAGGACTTCTTCAAGGATTGGCGCGCGTGATGAGTGAAGAGGAAATTCGCCCGGCGGGCGAGGAGGGCATCCGCCTGGCCAAGCGCGTGGCCGACGTCGTCCCGTGCTCGCGCGCCGAGGCCGAGCGCTACATCGCCGGCGGCTGGGTCAGCATCGACGGCGTCGTGGCCGAGGACCCGGCCGCGCGCGTGACGCCGCAGCAGGCGGTGGCGTTGTTGCCGGGCGCCGAGCCGGTCGAGCCGCTGCCGGTGACGATCCTGCTGCACAAGCCGGCCGGCGTCGACGCGGCCGGCGCGCTGGCGCTGCTGGCGCCGCAAGCGCAGGAGGGGACGCAGCGCTTCCTCAAGCGCCACCTGGCCAAGCTGGTGCCGGCGATGCCGCTGGAAACGGCGGCCAGCGGCCTGCTCGTGTTCAGCCAGGACTGGCGCGTGCTGCGCAAGCTGGTCGAGGACGGCGCGCGCATCGAGCACGAATACGTGGTCGAGGTGGGCGGGCATGTGTCCAACGAGGCGCTGGCGCGCCTGAACGCGCCCGCCGGCAAGGCGCCTGCGCCCAAGGTCAGCCGCCAGAGCGAGGCGCGCCTGCGCATCGCCGGCAAGGCCATCCGTCCGGGCCAGGTCGAGGCGATGTGCGCCGCGGCGGGCCTGGCCGTCGTCGGCCTGCGCCGCCTGCGCGTGGGCAAGGTGGCGCTGGCCGGCCTGCCGGTGGGACGCTGGCGCTACGCGGGCGAGCACGAGAAGTTCTGATCCGAAGCGGTGATTCATGCGCAATGCATGAATCGAAATTAATACTTTACTGCTTATATAATTGCTGATATTGTTGCGTCATCTGCCCGTTTTCCACGCGCTACACAAGGAGTCGCAATGAGCACCATCGCCGTTTCGCCTGCAACCTCGCCCGCAACCCCGCTCGCGGCCGGCTGGCGCCGCTTCTCGCTGCTGCGCATCCTGGCCGGCACGGCGCTCGTGGTGCTGCCGGTCGGGCTGGCCATGTTCGCGGCCCACCAGCTGGTCGACAAATCGATGCGCGGCCTGTGGCCGCAACTGCTGGCGGCGGCGCTGTGCGTGCTCGGCTACCGTTGCTACGTACGCGTGGTCGAAGGACGCGCCATGACGGAATTCGGGCGCGCCGGCGCGGTACGCGAACTGGGGACGGGGGTGGCGCTGGGCGCGGCCATGTTCCTGCTGGCGATCGGCGCGCTGGCGGCGGCCGGCGCCTACCGGGTCAGCGGCAGCAACGGCTGGAGCGCGCTGCTGGTACCGGCGACGGAACTGGTCCTCGTCGCCCTGTTCGAGGAAACCCTGTTCCGCGGCGTCCTGCAACGCAATCTCGAGCGTGCACTCGGCACCTGGCCGGCGGTCGCCGTCTCGGCCATCCTGTTCGGCCTCGCCCATATCCCCAACGCCAACGCGACGGCCGCCGCCATCGGCGTCACCGTCGTCGCCGGCCTGCTGTTCGCGGCCGCCTATCTCGCCACCCGGCGCCTGTGGCTGGCGGTCGGCATGCACTTCGCCTGGAACTTCATGTCGGACGCGATCTTCTCGATGACGACCTCCGGCCATCCCGGCAAGGGGCTGCTGGTCGGCAGCCCGTCGGGTCCGGACTGGCTGTCGGGCGGCGCCTACGGCATCGAGGCTTCGGTGGTCACGCTGGCGGTGCTGTCCCTGTTCGCGCTGGGCCTGTTCGCCGCGGCGCGCCGGCGCGGCATGCTGGCGGCCGCTCGCGCATGAAGGCCGGCCTGGGCACCCAGTTGCGCCACCTGGTCGAACTGCTCGACGGCGCGGTCGAGGCGTCGTATGCCGAGGCGGGACTGGACTACCGTCCCCGCTACACGCCGGTGATGCGCACGCTGGTGGCGCAGGAACCGCTGACGATCGGCGAGATCGCTGCGCGCGCCGGCATCACCCAGCCGGCGGCCACGCAGACCGTCGCGCTGATGGTGAGGGAGGGATTGCTGGTCGTGGAGCCGGGCGCGCGCGACGCGCGCCAGAAGATGGTGCGCCTGAGCGCGCAGGGTAGGGAGATGCTGCCGCGCATCCAGGCCTGCTGGGCCGCCACCAAGGCCGCCGCCGATTCGCTCGATGCAGATTTGCCGTACGCGCTGTCGCAGGCGCTGGCCGATGCGATCGCGGCGCTGGAAGCGCGGCCGTTCGGCGCGCGCATCCGCGCCGCGCGCGCCGGCAGCTAGTGCCGATCAGGACGCTTCAGGCGCCGGAGCAGCAGGAGCGGCGGCGGCCTGCGCCGGCCGTCCCTTGGGCAGCATGATCACGCGCGTACCCGCCAGGCGGTCGTGCAGGAAGCGGCGCTCCTTGTCGAACAGGGCGGTCATGCTCCAGGCGGCGATGCCCACGCCGGCGGCGACCGCCATCTCGCCCTTGCCATGCAGGCCGAAGGCGGCGCACACGAGCAGGGCCGGCAGGAACCAGCCCCAGGCCGCCAGGTAGCGCAGCACGGCGGTGCGCAGCGGCACGCGTTCGCCCGCAGCGGTGACGACGCACAGGCGCCAGGTCTTCATGGCCAGCGTATGGCCGCTATTGGTCCAGGAATACGTGAAATAGGCGCCGGTGACGAGGAACAGGTAGACCTTGAGTCCGTGCTGGAGCGCCGGGTCGTGGCGGTTGCCGGTCACGACCAGCCACAGCGCCACCGCCAGCATCTCCACCGCCAGCAGCAGGAAGGTCTCGTAGAGCATCGCGACGAGGCGGCGTTTCACGGTCGGGATGGCGGCGGGCATGGCTGTCATGGTGTGCTCAGGCGTTGTTGGGTGTGATGCCCAAGTTGGCCGGCACCTGCTTTTCTGGCGGCGGGGGCGGCGGGGGCGGGGCGGGCGGCGTCACCGGCTGGACCGGCGGCGGGGGCGGCGGCACGGGCGCCGGCGCAGCCACGCAGGGCGGCGTGGCGGACACGGTATTCTTCACCATGCCGGCCGGGCAGGACAGCGGGATTTTCGGCGCGGTGGCCGGCTTGTCGGCGTCGGCCGGCGTCTTGCGGCCGGCCGAGGCGGCCAGCTTGCGTTTCTGCTCCTCGGGCAGCTCCTGGTAGCTCTTCCAGGTGGCGTTCTTCTGTTCCGGGGCGATCTTGCGGGCGCGCATATAGGTCTCGCGCGCCAGTTCGCGCTGTTCGGGCGTCAGCTTGATCCAGACGCGCATGCGCTCGTGCACGCGCTGCTGTTCTTCGGGTTTCATGGCAGTGAAGCGCCTGGCCAGTTCCAGCCATTTTTCCTTGCGCACGCCGTCCATGCGCGCCCATTCGGCCTGCAGCGGCTGCAACGCGGCCTGCTGGGCCGGGGTGAGCGCGCGCCACGGCAGTTTGTCGGCGTCCCTGGCGGATGCATGGCGGCCGCG
>DAMAFT010000266.1:0-6316 GCA_031995805.1 Massilia sp. | reverse complement strand
ACAAGGATTTTCAATCCTCTGCTCTACCAACTGAGCTACCAGGCCAAGAGAGGCACGATTATAGCCAGCGCTTTGCGGGATCGCAAGTCCTGTCGAGCAAATTTTTCGACCAACGCAGAGCCAGAAGGTGCCCGCGCGCCGGAAACCGGACCCGGCGAAGGGTCTATAATGTCTCCATGACCACACAGACCTCTTCCTCCGCCACTTCCCGCCCCGACGCCCGCCGGGGTATCGTCCACACGAGCGATGTCTGCATCGTCGGCAACGGTGCGATCGCCAAGACCGCCGCGCTCGGCCTGTCCCAGGCCGGCCACAGCGTGACCCTGCTGGTGCCGCCCGCGCGCGCGGCGCAGGACGGGGCGGCGGGCGCCAAGCCGTGGGATACGCGCGTGTACGCGCTGAACCATACGGCGCACACGCTGCTGTCCTCGCTGAAGGTGTGGGGCGCGCTCGACATGGCGCGCGTGGGCACCGTCGACGCGATGGACGTGCAGGGCGATGGCCAGCAGGCCGGCCACCTCGGCTTCGACGCTTTCGGCGCGCATGCCGACACGCTGGCCTGGATCGTCGAGGACGGCAACCTGGGCCAGGCGCTCGACGCCGCCCTGCGCTTCGCCCAGAACGTGCACGTGGTCACCGGCCGCGCCGTGCGCCTGTGCACGGACGCCGAGCGCGCGACGGTCGAGCTGGAAGACGGCGCCCGCGTCGAGTCCCAGCTGGTCGTGGGCGCGGACGGGCGCCAGTCGTGGGTGCGCGGCCAGTGCGACATCGGCATCGATTACCGCTCGTACCACCAGCGCGGCGTCGTCACCAATTTTTACTGCGAAAAGCCGCACCACAACGTCGCCCGCCAGTGGTTCACCGGCAAGGACGGCATCGTCGCGCTGCTGCCGCTGCCGGGCAACCGCGTGTCGCTGGTGTGGTCGGCGCCGGATGCGCTGGCCGATACCATCATGAGCGAGTCGCTGGGCGAGCTGGCGATCCGCCTGGGCGAATATTCGGAAGGCGCGCTTGGCGTGCTGCGCCCGCTGGAGCCGGAACAGCTGCCGTCGCCGCCGGTCCAGGCGATCCCGCTGCTGCTGATCCGCCCGCATGCCATCGTCGCGCCGCGCGTGGCGCTGGCGGGCGATGCCGCCCACGGCGTGCATCCGCTGGCCGGGCACGGCATGAACCTGGGCTTCGGCGACGTCGTCGACCTGCTCGAGGTGCTGGGCGCGCGCGATGCGCAGCAGGGCATCGGCGACGAGCGCGTGCTGGCCCGCTACGCTAGAGCCCGCAAGGAAGACGTGCTGTTGATGCAATTCGCCACCGACAGCCTGGAACGCCTGTTCGGGGCAAATCTGGAACCGCTGCGCGTGGTTCGCAATTTGGGATTAAACTTGCTGGATAAGTTGCCTATGGTTAAGCGTCGGCTGATTGCCCATGCGATGGGCAGGTAACGATCCACACAGAGAGAATTGGGAATTTCAGTCATGCTCAAAACGAAGCTCGCCGTCCTGCTGGCGACCGGCCTGATGGCATCCTGCGTCGGTGCGCAGAACTCGGTCGAGGCGACCATCAAGAAGGCCGTCGAACCGCGCCTGGGCGGCGCCAAGATCGAGTCGGTCAAGGAAACGCCGTACGGCGGCCTGTACGAACTGCGCGTCGCCGGCGACATCCTGTACACCGACAAGAAGGGCGAATACCTGTTCATCGGCCACGTCTACGATGCCAAGACGACGCGCGACCTGACGCGCGAGCGCATCGACGACATCAACAAGATCAAGTTCTCCGACCTGCCGTTCGAATCGGCCATCAAGCAGGTCAAGGGCGACGGCAAGCGCGTGATCGCCGTGTTCGAGGATCCGAACTGCGGCTACTGCAAGCGCCTGCGCCAGACCACGCTGAAGAACGTCGACAACGTCACCATCTACACCTTCATGTACAACATCCTGTCGGAGGATTCGTTCGTGAAGTCGAAGAACATCTGGTGCGCGCCCGACCGCGCCAAGGCCTGGGACGATTGGATGATCAACGGCAAGGCCGCGCCGGCCGCCGCCGCCAACTGCGAGACGCCGAACGAGAAGGTGCTGGCGCTGGGCCAGAAGATGAAGATCCAGGGCACGCCGGCGATCTTCTTCGCGGACGGCACCCGCATACCGGGCGCGATCGACCAGAAGGCGCTCGAAGCCAAGCTGGCCACCGTCAAGCAATAATCCGTACGTACGCCTCCGTCGTACGTACCGCGCAGCAAGCGCCGCACGCCTGGCCGGGTGCGGCGTCGTCGTATCGAGAAGTCAAAAAAAGCACGTTTTTCCAAAACCACTAGGGAGCCGCAATGGTCACTCTGAACATCAACGGGCGCGACCTCCAGGTCGACGCCGATCCCTCCACGCCCATCCTGTGGGCGCTGCGCGACAATCTCAACATGACGGGCACCAAGTTCGGCTGCGGCACCGCCCTGTGCGGCGCCTGCACGGTGCACCTGAACGGCGAGGCCATCCGCTCGTGCATCACGCCGATCTCGGCCGCCAGCGGCCAGAAGATCACGACCATCGAGGCGATGGAATCGGACAAGGTCGGCAAGGCCGTGCAGGACGCCTGGGTCAAGCACGACGTGCCGCAATGCGGCTACTGCCAGAGCGGGCAGGTGATGAGCGCGACGGCGCTGCTGCGCACCAACAAGAAGCCCAGCGACACCGACATCGACAACGCCATGAGCGGCAATATCTGTCGCTGCGGCACCTACCAACGCATCCGCGCGGCCATCAAGGATGCCGCCAAGACCCTGGCCTGAGGAGACCGACATGCGAGCTGAATGGTTCAAGGATGCGGCCGCAACGGCCGCGGGCAGTGTGGCGAGCGTGGCGTCGCGCCGCGGCTTCCTGAAGGCAGGCGCCGGCGCCGCCGGCGGCCTGGTGCTGGGCTTCATGCTGCCGGGCGGCGGCCGCCTGGCGCGCGCGGCCGAGGCGAAACCGGTCGTGTACGCGCCGAACGCCTTCGTGCGCGTGGCGCCGGACAATACCGTCACCGTGGTCGTCAACCGCCTCGAATTCGGCCAGGGCGTGCACACCGCGCTGCCGATGGTGATCGCGGACGAGCTGGATGCCGACTGGCGCCAGATGCGCAGCGAGCTGGCCCCGGCGGGCGACGTCTACAAGGATCCGGTGTTCGGCATGCAGATCACCGGCGGTTCGGGCACCATCGCCCACTCCTTCACGCAGTACCGCGAAGTGGGCGCGCGCGCCCGCGCGATGCTGGTCGCGGCCGCCGCGCAGCAGTGGCAGGTCGATCCGGCGCAGTGCCGCACCGACAAGGGCACGGTGATCGGCCCGGCCGGCCGGAAGGCGACCTACGGCGCGCTGGCCGAGGCGGCCGCCAGATTGCCGGTGCCGCAGGCGGTGACGCTGAAGGAGCAGAAGCAGTTCCGCTACATCGGCAAGCCGATGGCGCGCCTGGATGCGCGCGCCAAGTCGACCGGCCGCCAGCAGTTCGGCCTGGACGTCAAGCTCGACGGCGCCAAGGTCGCCGTCGTCGCCCACCCGCCGGTGTTCGGCGCCAAGCCGGCGAAGTTCGACGCCGAGAAGGCCAGGGCCATCAAGGGCGTGATCGCCGTGCTGGAGATCCCGGCCGACCGCGGCGGGCGCGCCATCGCCGTCGTCGCCGACGGCTACTGGCCGGCCAAGCAGGGCCGCGACGCGCTGGCCGTCGAATGGGATACGTCCGCCGTCGAGAAGACCGACAGCGCGCAGCAGCTGGCGCAGTTCCTGGAAACGTCGAAGACCCCGGGCGCCGCCGCGCGCAAGGCCGACGTGTCGACGCTGGCGAATGCGCCCAAGACAATCTCGGCCGTGTACGAATTCCCGTATCTCGCGCACGCGCCGATGGAGCCGATCAACTGCACGGTCGACCTGAAGGACGATGCCTGCACGCTGTGGGTCGGCTCGCAGTTCCAGACCGGCGACCAGGCCGCCGCCGCCGCGACCGCCGGCCTGAAGCCGGAACAGGTGACGCTGCACACGGTGATGGCCGGCGGCGGCTTCGGCCGGCGCGCGGTGCCGACCTCGGACTTCGTCGTCGAAGCCGTCAACGTCGCCAAGGCGTACAAGGCGGCCGGCAACCGGGGCCCGGTCAAGATGATCTGGAGCCGCGAGGACGACATCAAGGGCGGCTACTACCGTCCGTCGCACGTGCACCGCGCCGACCTGGGCCTGGACGAGAAGGGCAATATCGTGGCCTGGAACCACGTCATCGTCGGCCAGTCGATCGCCGCCGGCACGCCGTTCGAGGGTTTCATGATCAAGGATGGCGTGGATTCGACCATGGTCGAGGGCATGGGCGAGCCGTATGCCGTGCCGCTGAACCTGTCGGCCCACATCGCCAAGGCCAACGTGCCGGTGCTGTGGTGGCGCTCGGTGGGCTCGACCCACACGGCCTTCGTGATGGAGACGCTGATCGACGAGGCGGCGCATGTGGCCGGCATGGACCCGGTGGCCTACCGCAAGAAGCTGATCGATCCGAAGCATGCGCGCCACCACGCCGCGCTCGACCTGGCCGTGGCCAGGTCGGGCTACGGCAAGAAGGCGCTGCCGAAAGGGCATGCCTGGGGCGTGGCCGTGCACGAATCGTTCAACACCGTGGTGGCCTACGTGGTCGAGGCCTCCATCGTCGACGGCGCGCCGAAGCTGCACAGGGTCACCGCCGGCGTGCACTGCAACCTGGCCGTCAACCCGCTCACCATCGAGGCGCAGATGCAGGGCGCGGCGCTGATGGGCCTGGGCATGACGCTGCCGGGCGCCGCCATCACGCTGAAGGACGGCGTGGTCGAGCAGCAGAACTTCGGCGACTACGTGGTCGCGCGCATGAACGACATGCCGCACGTCGACGTGCACCTCGTGCCCTCGCAGGACGCGCCGACCGGCATCGGCGAGCCGGGCCTGCCGCCGCTGGCGCCGGCCTTCGCCAACGCCGTGTTCAGGCTGACCGGCAAGCGCCTGCGCAAGCTGCCGTTCGACCTGGCGGCGGCATGACGGCGGCGGCGTCCCCGGCCTCGGCGCCCGTCGGCATCCTGCTGGCGGCCGGCCGGGGACGCCGCTTCGATCCGGCCGGGATGCGCAACAAGCTGCTGCAGCCATTGGCAGGCGGCGGCGCCGATGGCGGGCCGGTGGTCGCGGCCAGCGCGCGCAAGCTGCTGGACGCCGTGCCGCGCGTCGTCGCCGTGGTGGCGCCGGACGATGGCGGCGTGGCCGCGCTGCTGGCGCGGCTCGGCTGCGACGTCACCGTCTGCCCGGACGCCGATACCGGCATGGCGGCATCGCTGGTGCACGCGCTGCGCCATTCCCTGCAATTGCTTCCCGCGCCCCGGTCCTGGCTGGTGGCGCTGGGCGACATGCCGCACGTGGCGCCCGCCACGCTGGCCGCGCTGGCGGGGGCGCTGGCCGCCGGCGCGCCGATCGCCGCCCCCGTCATGGACGGGCGGCGCGGCAATCCGGTGGGCTTCGGCCGCGTCCACCTCGATGCCTTGCTGGCCCTGGCAGGCGACCAGGGCGCGCGCCGGCTGCTGCAGGCGTGCCCGGTGACCGACATCCCCGTCGACGACGCGGGTATTTTCCGCGATATCGATACGCCCCGGGATTTATAGAATTCCAGCGCCTGAAGAATCCGATTACACTACGGCGCATCGAGAGAGATTCTTCAGAACCATGAAAAAAACAACCCAGAAGAAGCAGGCCGCCGTCCAGTACACGATCGTGCCGAAGGACCTGGCCGGGCACCTGTTCAACGTCACCGTCACCGTCGCCGTGCCGGATCCCGAGGGCCAGGCGTTCGCGCTGCCGGCCTGGATCCCGGGCAGCTACATGATCCGCGAGTTCGCGCGCAACATCGTGCGCATCCGCGCCGAGAGCGCCGGCCAGCCGGTGGCGCTGGCCAAGCTCGACAAGCATTCCTGGCGCGCCGCGCCGGTGGCCGGTCCGCTCACGCTGCACTACGAAGTCTATGCCTGGGACCTGTCGGTGCGCGCCGCCCACCTCGACCGGACCCACGGTTTCTTCAACGGCACCAGCGTGTTCCTGCGCGTGCAGGGCCAGGAAGCGACGCCGCACCAGGTCGACATCCAGCGTCCGGCCGACCCGGTCGCCCGCACCTGGCGCGTCGCCACCGCGCTGCCGGAGTTGCAGGCCAAGCGCTACGGCTTCGGCACTTACGTCGCCGCCGACTACGACGAACTGATCGACCATCCGGTCGAGATGGGCGATTTCGCGCTGGGCGGCTTCACGGCGCACGGCATCCGCCACGACATCGTGATCACCGGCCGCGTGCCGAACCTGGACATGGC
>DAMAFT010000265.1:0-6340 GCA_031995805.1 Massilia sp. | reverse complement strand
CATGAACGCGCAGGGGGTACTTGCCGGATTTGCCGATGGGCCCGGGCCGCCGGGCCGATTTGCGCTAAACTTGCGCATTACCTTCGGAGAACCCCATGAGCATTACCGCAGAAGGCGTCAAGGCCGCGCTGGCCGCCGTCGTCGATCCCAATACCAATAAAGACTTCGTTTCCTCGAAATCCGTCAAGAACATCCAGGTCGACGGCGACAGCGTCGCCCTCGACATCGAACTCGGCTATCCGGCGAAAAGCCAGGCCCCGGCCATCCGCGCCGCCGTCGTGAACGCCCTGCGCGCCATCCCCGGCGTGGGCAACGTCAGCGTCAACGTCGTCACCAAGGTGCTGTCGCACGCCGTGCAGCGCGGCCTGAAGGTGATGCCGAACGTCAAGAACATCATTGCCGTCGCGTCCGGCAAGGGCGGCGTCGGCAAGTCGACCACCGCCGTCAACCTGGCGCTGGCCCTGGCCGCCGAGGGCGCCTCGGTCGGCCTGCTGGACGCCGACATCTACGGCCCGTCGCAGCCGATGATGCTGGGCGTCAGCGGCCGTCCTGTCAGCCTGGACAACAAGAGCATGGAACCGCTGTCGGGCCACGGCGTGCAGGTGTCGTCGATCGGCTTCCTGATCGATCCGGACGAGCCGATGGTCTGGCGCGGCCCGATGGTCGTCCAGGCGCTGCACCAGCTGCTGGAACAGACCAACTGGAAGAACCTCGACTACCTCGTCGTCGACATGCCGCCGGGCACCGGCGACATCCAGCTGACGCTGGCCCAGAAGGTGCCGGTCACCGGCGCCGTGATCGTCACGACGCCGCAGGACATCGCCCTGCTGGACGCGCGCAAGGGCGTCAAGATGTTCGAGAAGGTCGGCATCCCGATCCTGGGCGTGGTGGAAAACATGAGCACCCACATCTGCTCGAACTGCGGCCACGTCGAGGAAATCTTCGGCGCCGGCGGCGGCGAGAAGATGGCGACGGACTTCGACATCGAATTCCTCGGCAAGCTGCCGCTGCAGCTGTCGATCCGCGAGCAGACCGATTCGGGCAAGCCGACCGTCGTGGCCGAGCCGGACGGCGCCGTGGCCGGTATCTACAAGGACATCGCGCGCAAGGTGGCCGTGAAGGTCGCGGAACAGGCCAAGGACATGAGCGCGAAGTTTCCGACGATTGTCGTCAAGAACGACTGAGCCGACTTTTCGCTACCGTTTGAAGCGTCGTCCCGGCGTGGGCCAGGATCCAGGTTTGCGTGCGGGACGGCGAAACTGGATCCCGGCCTGCGCCGGGACGACGCCTTTCTGCAATAGGCACGAGCATGCGCATCGCCGATATCCGCACCCGCCTGCGCGCCCTGGGCGCCCAGCCGCTGCACGAGGACCGCGTCCTGCGCGACTGGGTCCGCGTGATGGACCACGACCGCGGCCGCCGCCGTCCCGACGATTTCCTGCCCAAGCCGGTGCGCGAAGCGCTGCCGCGGCTCGACGCCGAGCTGGAGGCGCTGGCACGCGTCGTCAGCGAGCATCCGGCAAGTGACGGCTCGGCGCGCCTGCTGGTGGGGCTGGCCGACGGCCAGGCGGTGGAAGCGGTGCTGTTGCCGCGCGACGGCGTGTGCGTGTCGAGCCAGGTCGGCTGCGCCGTCGGTTGCCGGTTCTGCATGACGGGGCGCGACGGCCTGCTGCGCCAGGTCACGAGCGGCGAGATCGTCGCCCAGGTGGTGCTGGCGCGGCGCCGCCGTCCCGTGAAAAAGGTCGTATTCATGGGCATGGGCGAGCCGGCCCACAACCTCGATAACGTGCTGGAAGCGATCGAGCTGCTCGGCATCGAGGGCAATATCGCGCACAAGAACCTGGTGTTCTCGACCGTCGGCGATGCGCGCGTGTTCGAGCGGCTGCCGCTGGGCCGCGTGAAGCCGGCGCTGGCGCTGTCGCTGCACACGACGAAACCGGCGCTGCGCGCGCAATTGCTGCCGCGCGCGCCGCGCCTGGATCCGGCCGAGCTGGTCGAGCGGAGCGAACGCTATGCGCGCCTGACCGGCTATCCGGTCCAGTACCAGTGGACCTTGCTGGACGGCGTCAACGACGGCCAGGACGAGATGGACGCCGTCGTCGACCTGTTGCACGGCAAGTATGCCGTGCTCAACATGATTCCCTATAACTTCAATCCGGGCCTGCCGTTCCGCCGGCCCGACTGGGACCGGGCGCGCGCGATAGCCGCCCACCTGCTCGGCCGCGGCGTCTTGACCAAGCTGCGCGATTCGGTCGGGCAGGACGTCGACGGCGGGTGCGGGCAGTTGCGGGCACGCGTGGCGCAGGCGGACGGAGTGCGGCAGGTGCTGGGGCCGTAGGGTGGGCATTCGAGGCCGGGCGCCTCGAATGAAACGTGCCCCACCATGCCCGTTCAGCCCAGCCGCAAGGCCTCGACCTGCCGCAGCGATCCGCGCGACATGGTCCAGTCATTCACCACCAGCTCCACCTCGTCCACGCGCATGACGCCGAGCGCCTCGTCGCGCAGTGCCGCGAGCAGCGCCGCCAGTTGCGCCGGCGCCGCCAGCGGCCGCACGAAGCGCAGCAGCGTCGCATGCGCCGTCACCAGCCGGTAGCGCTGGTCCAGCGAGGCGTCCAGGCCGCGCTCGCGCAGGGCCGCGCGCAGGCGTTCGCGCAGCGTTTCCAGCGCCGGTCCGCAGGGGAAGCCGCGCGCCAGCACGGCGCCGCGCGACAGCGCGATACCGTCGAAGTCGATGGCGAAGGCCGGCACGCCGGCGACGGCGGCGCGCACCGCGGCGCGGTAGTCGCCCAGTCGTGCCAGCGCGGGCGCGACGTCGTCGCCGACCGTGAACAGCGACAGGATCGTCAGGTGCATGTCGGGCTGAGGATGACGGTACTGGCCGGGCGCGGCGGCCGCCAGGCGGTCGAGCAGGGCGTCGAAGCGGGCCGCCAGCTGCGGTCCCGGCCGGGCGATCAGCGTCACGCCGCGGCGCGGGTCCGGGCCGGCCGCCAGGCGCGCGTCGAGATCGACGGCGCCGGCGGCGACGGCGGGAAAGGCGCGCTCCCACATGGCATCGTAGTGCGCGCGCAGTGCAGGACGGGTGGGCTCGTTCGTCGTCATGCCCGCATTGTCGCGCAAAACGGGGAAGGGCTTGTCCGTCAGGATGCCAGGGCGGCTTCCTGGAGGCCGGGGGCGAACTGGCGCGCCCGCACGCGGTTGCGGCCGGCGCGCTTGGCTTCGTACATCAGTTCGTCGGCAGCGGCGATCAGCGACTGCGGCGCGATGGCCTGGCCGGCCGTGAAGTCGGCGCTGGCCACGCCGAAGCTGGCCGTCGCCGCCAGTTCCCGGCCGCAGCAGGCGATGCGCTGGGCGGCGCAGGCGGCGCGGATGCGTTCGGCGAGCTCGCAGGCGCCGCTCAGCCGGGTCTCGGGCAGGATGATCAGGAATTCCTCGCCGCCATAGCGCACCACCGTGTCGACCGATTCGCGCGTCAGCGCCTGCAGCAGGTCGGCGAAGCCGCGCAGCAGCGCATCGCCGGCCTGGTGGCCGTGGGTGTCATTGACCGCCTTGAAACCGTCCAGGTCGCACATGATCAGCGACAGGCTGAGCCGGTAGCGGCGCGCCCGCGCGATCTCGCCGTCGAGCAGGGCGGCGTTCAGGTGGCGCCGGTTGTAGCAGCCCGTCAGCGGATCGCGGATCGACAGGTTCGTCAGCACCTGCTGGGCGCGGTATTGTTCGCGCCACAGGCGGGCGTAGCGGTTGCCGGCCAGGGCGCCGAACACGTTCGCGAACAGGATCAGCATGCTCATCGACGCCAGGTGGCGCGTGCTTTCGACGTGCTGGCACCAGGACAACAGCAGGAAGAGGGCGCTGCCGCCGGCGGCGATCGCCAGCGCATGCAACGGGCGGTTCGGGATGAAGATCTGGATGACGATCACGATGATCAGCATCGACATCGCATGCAGCAGCACGTCCAGCGGCCGGTGCTGGATCACGATCATGTAGCTGATCATCCAGCAAGCGGTGAACGCGCTGGAAGCGCGATAGGCGGCGCGTACCTTGTCCGCTGCGCGGCGCACGGCGCGCCAGGCCAGGAAGGCCAGGGCCGGCACGACCAGGCGCGCGAGCAGCGGGCCGGCGGCGTCGGGGCCGAGCACGACGATGTCGTTGATGCCGAACATCAGGTAGAACAGCGAGCACAGCAGCAGCGCCCGGCGCAGGTAGCGCAGGATGGTGCCCGATTGCTGGCGCAGGAAGCCCGCCTCCGTCGACGGCGACGAAAATTCGCCGCGCAGGCGCGCAATGGTGGCGTTGCTCGGATCGTTCGGCATGGGAAAGGCGGGGGATGGAAAATGCTGAAATAAGCGCAAGACTCTAGCCAATCTTTTAATTTCTGTAAAGTAATAGCTCAAATTCCTCAAAAAAACCGTGTCGAGGGGGCGCCGCTGTTGCGGCGATGTTGCAGGAATACCGTGCATGAGGCAGTTCGGCATGCGCGCCATTAGCCTGTAAAATAGACACTTGTCCAGGCATCAGGCTGGTTCCGGCGGCAGCCCGGCGCATGCTGCGCCGCTGCGCACTGCCTGCAGCCATGTTCCCAACAAGCAGACACGTCCGCGACGGCGGCCGGCCCCGGGCCGTGCGGCCGCCGCGCCGCGTTCCGAGCAATCCGTCCCGCTTCCTGCGGGGCGCTTTATCTATTCGTTCCGATCATGACCGTCCGTACCCGTTTCGCTCCCAGCCCGACCGGCTATCTCCATCTCGGCGGCGCCCGCACCGCGCTGTATTCGTGGGCGTACGCCCGCCACTTCGGCGGCACCTTCGTCCTGCGCATCGAAGATACCGACCTGGAGCGTTCGACGCCGGAAGCCGTGCAGGCTATCCTCGACGGCATGAAGTGGCTCGGCCTCGACCACGACGAAGGCCCGTTCTACCAGATGCAGCGCATGGACCGCTACCGCGAGGTGGTCAAGGGCATGCTGGAAGCCGGCACCGCCTACCTGTGCTACTGCTCGCCCGAGGAAGTCGAGGCCATGCGCGAGCGCATGCGCGCCGCCGGCGAAAAGCCGCGCTACGACGGCACCTGGCGCCCGGAACCGGGCAAGACCCTGCCGGCCGTGCCGGAAGGCGTCAAGCCGGTGGTGCGCTTCAAGAATCCGCTGGACGGCGAAGTCACCTGGCACGACGTGGTGAAGGGGCCGATCACGATCGCCAACAAGGAACTCGACGACCTCGTCATCGCGCGCCCGGACGGCACCCCGACCTATAACTTCTGCGTGGCCGTGGACGACTGGGACATGAAGATCACCCACGTGCTGCGCGGCGACGACCACGTCAACAATACGCCCCGCCAGATCAATATCCTGAACGCGCTCGGCGCCGAGCTGCCGCAGTACGGCCACCTGCCGATGATCCTGGGGCCGGACGGCCAGAAGCTGTCGAAGCGCCACGGCGCCGTCAGCGTCATGCAGTATCCGGAGCAGGGCTTCCTGCCGGAAGCGATGCTGAATTACCTGGCGCGCCTGGGCTGGAGCCACGGCGACGACGAGATCTTCTCGATGCCGCAGTTCACCGAGTGGTTCAACCTGGAGCACCTGACCGCCTCGGCCGCCCAGTTCAATCCGGAAAAACTGGCCTGGCTGAACAACCACTATATCAAGCAGTCGGACAACGAGCGCCTCGCGCAACTGGCTCGTCCGGTGCTGGAGCGCGACGGCGCCGTGTTCGACGGCGCGCCGCCACTGGGCGCCGTGCTGGGCCTGCTGAAGGAACGCACCAATACCATCAACGAGCTGGCCGATGCCGCCATGCTGTTCTATCGCCAGCCGAAGCCCGATGCCGCGCTGTTGGCCCAGCACCTGACCGATGCCGTGCGCCCGGCCCTGGCCCAGTTCGCCGAACGACTGGCCGGCGTCGAATGGACCAAGCCGGCGCTGTCGGCCATGATGAAGGAAGTGCTGGCCGCCAACGGTCTCAAGATGCCGCAACTGGCCATGCCGCTGCGCCTGCTGTTGACCGGCCAGCTGCAGACGCCGGCCATCGATGCCGTGCTGGAATTGTTCGGCCGCGACGTCGTGCTGGCGCGCGTGCGCCAGGGCCTGTAAGCGTCCTGCACATAGCGGCCGACCGATGCCTTTTGGGTATTTGCGTAATGCAAGGTCGTCCGCTATAATGCTCGCACTTCAGCACTGCGGGGGTATAGCTCAGCTGGGAGAGCGCTTGCATGGCATGCAAGAGGTCAGCGGTTCGATCCCGCTTACCTCCACCACGTTCTGAAGTGTGTAGTAGAGCAACAAGCAGTAACGATGCAGTCCAGGGTCCCCATCGTCTAGAGGCCTAGGACATCACCCTTTCACGGTGA
>DAMAFT010000264.1:0-6342 GCA_031995805.1 Massilia sp. | reverse complement strand
TGCACGGCGTGCGGCACTGCATGCTGGAATACCTGGGCCTGCAGGTGGACGAGCCGTTCGTGGCCTATGCGGCGCCGCGTGTCGACGACGAGGAACGCGCGCGCATGCTGGCAGCCTGGCGCGAGCGCGTGAGCGCGCTGGCCACGGGCGCCGCGCAAGCCTCCGAGGCGGCGGCGGACGGCGGCGCGCGCCTGCGCCAGGCGCAGCTGGCGGAGCGCGGCGACGCGGGGCAGTGGACGCGGGCGCGCTGAACGCGGGGAAGGCGAGGGGCGCCGCAGCACGTATACTGGCGACCTTTCACTTTTCCGGGCACAGCAAATGACGAACGACAGCAAGGAGAACGACGTGGGCGCGGGCGACGGCACGGCAGCGGTTGCGGAGACAGCGGCGGGCGGGGTGCAGGCGGTGGTGTTCGCGCTGAACATCCTCGAATTCATGGCGCGCCAGAGCGAGGCGATCGGCGTGACCGAACTGGCCAACGCCTTCGGCACGACCAAGAGCCGCATCTTCCGCCACCTGCGCACGCTGCTGTTGCAGGGCTACATCGTGCAGGACGACGCGGGCCGCTACAAGGTCGGGACGCGCCTGGTCGCGCTCGGCAACGCGGTGATGCAGAACTTCGACCTCGTGCAGGTGTCCGCCGTCACCATGCGGGCCCTGCGCGACAAGGTCGGCAGCTCGGTCGTGCTGTGCCATGCCGAGGCCGAGGGCGTGCGCGTGCTGTCGGTGGTCCAGGGGCAGTCGCAGATCGAGATCACGGTCCGCCCCGGCTCGCTGATGGGCTTCCATGCCAGCGCCCAGGGCAAGGTATCGCTGGCCTATGGCCCGCAGGACGTGCTGGCGCGGCTGCTGTCCAGGCCGCTGAAGGCGCACTCGCCGCAGACCATCGTCGACGCCGGCCAGCTCAGGGACGAGCTGGCCCAGGTGCGGCGCCAGGGCTGGGCCAGCGCGCCGAACCAGGCGGTGACGGGACTGAACGCCGTGGCGGCGCCGTTGTTCGATGCCGCCGGCGTGCTGATCGGCACGCTGGCGGTGGTGGATTCGGTGCAGTTCTTGCCGGAACCGCCGCCGGAAGACTTATTGCAGCAACTCACCCGTGCGGCCCGCACGATTTCGAGCAGCCTGGGCTACATGGCGCGCTAGCCGGGAGCGGCGCAGGTGGGTTGCCCGATGCTCCCGAGGAGATAGGGACGAGATGAAGAAAACGATCATTACCTGCGCCGTCACCGGCGCCATCCATACACCGTCGATGTCGCCCCACCTGCCGGTCACGCCGCAGGAAATCGCCCGGGCGGCGATCGACGCGGCCGCCGCTGGCGCGGCCATCGTGCACCTGCATGCGCGCGACCCGCGCAACGGGCGTCCGAGTCAGGATGTGGGCCTGTATCGCGAGATCCTCGCGCCGGTCCGGGCCGCGTCCCCGGTCGTGCTGAACCTGACGACGGGCGGCGCGCCGACCATGGCGCTGCAGGAGCGCCTGCAGCCGGCGCTGCAGCTGGCGCCGGAAGTGGCGTCGCTGAACATGGGCACGATGAACTTTGGCCTGTACGAGATGCTGAACCGCTTCAAGGAGTTCCGGCACGACTGGGAGCGCCCCTACCTGGAAAACAGCGACGACCTGATCTTCCGGAACACCTTCCGCGACATCGCCACCATCCTGGCTTCCTGCAGCGCCAACGGCACCCGTTTCGAGATCGAGTGCTACGACATCGGCCACCTGTACACGGCCGCGCACTTCATGGACCGCGGCCTGCTGCGCGGCCCCCTGCTGATCCAGTCCGTGTTCGGGCTGCGCGGCGGCATCGGCGCCCATCCCGAGGACGTGATGCACATGCGCCGCACCGCCGACCGCCTGTTCGGCGACGACTACGTCTGGTCGGTGCTCGGCGCCGGGCGCCACCAGATACCGGTCGCCACGATGGCGGCTTCGATGGGCGGCAACGTGCGCGTCGGGCTCGAGGATTCGCTGTGGGACGGACCGGGCCGGCTGGCCTCCAGCAGCGCGGTCCAGGTCGCGCGCATCCGCGCCATCCTCGAGGGCCTGTCGCTCGAGGTGGCGACGCCGGACGAGGCGCGCGCCATGCTCGGCCTGAAGGGAGGCGACGCCGTCGGCTTCTGAAGCAGCGGTGCGACGCGGCCGCGACGCCGCGCAGGCACGCGAAAAAACAAGAACGCCCGCAGCCACAGGCCGGACGGGCAATATATACGGAGACTCGCCATGAAACTGCTTGACCAGACCAGCTTCGCCGCCCCCCTCGAGGCGCGCTGCTACAACAGGATCGCGCTGCGCCTGCTGCCTTTCCTGATCCTGCTGTATGTCATTTCCTTCCTCGACCGCGTCAACGTCGGCTTCGCCAAGTTGCAAATGGCCGCCGACATCGGCCTGAGCGACGCCGCCTACGGCCTGGGCGCGGGCATCTTTTTTTTCGGATACTGCATGTTCGAGATTCCCAGCAACCTGTTGCTGCAGCGCTTCGGCGCGCGCTTCTGGATCGCGCGCATCCTCGTCGTGTGGGGCGCCATCTCGATGGCGATGGCCTGCGTGTCCTCGCCCGGCATGTTCTACCTGTTCCGCTTCCTGCTGGGGGTGGCGGAAGCCGGCTTCTATCCAGGCATCATCCTCTACCTGACCTACTGGTTCCCGGCCCGGCTGCGCTCGCAGGTCAGCGCGCTGTTCTTCCTCGGCATGCCGGTGGCGGTGGTCATGGGCGCGCCCCTGTCGGGCTGGATCATGAGCACCTTCGCAGGCCACCTGGCGCTGGCGGGCTGGCAGTGGATGTTCATCGTCGAGGGATTGCCCGCGGTCGTGCTGGGCATCGTCTGCTTCTTCTACCTCGACAACGGCCCGGCCACGGCGAACTGGCTGGGCGCGGACGAGAAGAACGTGGTGGTGAACGAGTTGGCCCAGGAAGCGAAGGCGCAGCAGGCCGGCGGCGCCGGCCACAAGTTCAGCCACGTGATGAAAGATCCGAACGCCTGGATGCTCGCCTTTGCTAACTTCACGCTGCTGGCGGGCTTGTACGGAGTGACGTTCTGGTTGCCGCAGATCGTCAAGGACCTGGGTGTGACAAGCCTGGCCGTGAACGGCCTGATCACCGCGATCCCGTTCGGCATCGGCGCGGTCGCCATGATCGTGGTCGGCAAGCGTTCCGACCGCAGCGGCGAGCGCAAGTGGCACATGATCCTGTCCGCGCTGGTCGGCGCCGCCGGCCTGGTGCTGAGCGCCGCGTTCTCGGGCAACATCCTGCTATCGCTGCTGGGCCTGTCGCTGGCGACAGGCGGCATCCTCGCCTCGTTCGCCGTAATGTGGACGCTGCCTTCGCTGTTCTTCGTCGGCCCGGCCGCCGCCGCCGGCATCGCCCTGATGGCCACCGTCGGCAACCTGGGCGGCTATGCCGCACCCTGGATGCTGGGGATGGTCAAGCAGGCGACCCAGCGCCTCGACCTCGGCCTCGACTTGATGGCTGGTGTGATCGTGCTGGGCATGCTGGTGGCGCTGGCCATGCCGAGGCTGCGCGGGCCGCGGCCGTCCGCCGCCGGCGCGGCCGTGCGCCGCACCTGATCCGACCGGGCGCCGCCCGCCGGCGGCGCGGCGTCCGGCCTTCCTATTCATTCCGATCGACCGCATGGCGCCGCCATGCGGCCCGGGCCGCGTCACGCCCGCGATCACGCACATCCACTCGGAGACACCATGGTCAAGCACCCTGGCGCAGGCATCGCGATGCCGTGCCCCGCACTCGCCCCATTCGCCACATTCTTCGCATTCCTCGCATCCGCTGCGTCCGCCGCATCCGCGCAGGAAGCGGTCCAGGTCTTCGGCGTCATCGACACCTTCGTCCAGGCCACGCACACCGGCAGGCGCGTCGAGACCGCCATCGACTCGAGCGGCCTGTACGGCACCCGCTGGGGCATCAAGGGCAGGGAAGACCTCGGCGGCGGCGTGAACGTCGAGTTCGTGCTCGAACAGGGCTTCAAGTCGGATACGGGCGCTCCCGCCGATCCGGCGCGCATGTTCTCGCGCCAGTCCTGGGTCGGCATTGGCGGCAGCGCTGGCCAGGTGCGCATAGGCCGCCAGAACGCCCTGATGTTCCTCAACGAAGGCCGGCTCGACGCCTTCGTCGGCGCCTCGATGGGATCGGGACTGAACAACTTCTCGACCTATACGGTGCGCACCGACAAGACGGTCTCGTATTTTTCCCCGGTCCTTGGCCCTTTGCGCTTCCAGCTGTACTACGGCTTCGGCACCGGCGGCGGCGCCCGGTCGGCCAACGGCAGCTATTCGGGCGCCGTCAACTACGACGCCGGCCCGCTGCACCTTGCGCTGGTCCACCAGGCCGTGCGCAATGCGCTGGACACCGATACGCAGAAGGCCTGGTACGCGGGCGGCAGCTACGAGTTCGGCAAGGTGACCGCCTATGCCGTCTACCACCGGGCAAAGGCGGTGGCGGCGCAGGTCGACAAGGACGTCGTGTCGCTGTCGGCACGCTATTTCCTGACGGCCGCCACGAGCGTCGGCGCCGGCTATTCATGGCTGAGGGACAACGGCAGCCGGCGCAGCGACGCGGCCCAGCTGGGCACCATCCTCGTCCACCAGCTTTCCAAGCGTACCCAGCTGTACGCGACGCTGTCCTGGCTGGACAACCGCCACATCGGCAACTACACCCTCAACGGCGCGGCGGTCGCCGGCCTGCCGCTGGCCCATCCGGGCGCCGACGCGCGCGGCTTACAGCTGGGCATCGTTCACTTCTTCTGACGTTGCCCAGTGGCGCGGTGGCGTCCGGCCGCACCGAGCAGGCCCAGGCCGCCGCACAGCAGGGCGTAGGCCTGCGGCTCCGGCACCGAACCGATGCCGGCGCGCAGCGGCACCGGCGGCGCGCTGCCGTCGTCGGCAGCGGCGGCCGTGGCCAGCACGGGGGGCGGGGCCGGGCCGACGTCGGCCGCGCCGATCCCGATGACGGCGGCCAGCAAGTCCTCGTCGTCGGCCGGCAGCTCGCCGCTGGACAGCGTCCAGTGCGCGGGCCGGTCCGGCGCCGAGGCATTGTGCAGCAGCGGGTCGTCGAACGGCGCGGCGCGCGCGGCGATGGCGAAGTATCCGAGCAGGATGCACAGCAGCGCTGCGCGCAACAGCAGGCTCATGGGTTCTCCTTGTCCACGGGGTGGTCGGGGGCCGGCCCCTCGCGTCCTGCGAGCGGGCCGGATACGGATGAGTCATGGCCGCCAGACTATGCTTGGTTTGCGGGCAACTCTGTTAGATGGCTAACGCAGCATTCGTAACAGTCGCTCTTTCCCACGATCCCGCCCGGCCGGCCGCGCGCGGCACTGCAGCGTCGATTTTCCACATTGCGAAACGTTGTTCTCAGCATATGAAAAATGCACGAAAGCGCTCGGCGATTCTTTTCCCATTCTGAGAAATTTGTTTTCGCATCATGGAATATGACTGGCAAGTGATTGATTTTTATCGATATAAAAAGGCTCCTATGTCTTATATAAGAGTGGTTGTGCGGTGCACGAACGGGCCTATCATTGATTCAACGCCGCACGCTTTTCAACCAAATCTTTCAAACAGGAGAACCACCATGGCAACTCGTGAACAGCAAATCGCCGCACTGCAACAAGACTGGGACAGCAATCCGCGCTGGAAGGGGGTGGTGCGCAACTACACGGCCGAGGACGTCGTGCGCCTGCGCGGCTCGGTGCAGATCGAGCACTCGCTGGCGCGCCGCGGCGCCGAGAAGCTGTGGGGCCTGGTCAACGACGAACCCTACGTCAACGCCCTCGGCGCCCTGACCGGCAACCAGGCCATGCAGCAGGTCAAGGCCGGCCTGAAGGCGATCTACCTGTCGGGCTGGCAAGTCGCCGGCGACGCCAACCTGGCCGGCGAAATGTACCCCGACCAGTCGCTGTACCCGGCCAACTCGGTGCCGATGGTCGTCAAGCGCATCAACAACACCTTCCAGCGCGCCGACCAGATCCAGTGGTCCGAGGGCAAGGACGACATCGATTACTTCGCGCCCATCGTGGCCGATGCCGAAGCCGGCTTCGGCGGCGTGCTGAACGCCTACGAGCTGATGAAGTCGATGATCGAGGCGGGCGCGGCCGGCGTGCACTTCGAGGACCAACTGGCCTCCGTCAAGAAGTGCGGCCACATGGGCGGCAAGGTGCTGGTGCCGACCCGCGAGGCCGTCGAGAAACTGACGGCGGCGCGCCTGGCGGCCGACGTGATGGGCACCCCGACCCTGGTCATCGCCCGCACCGACGCCGAGGCGGCCGACCTGCTCACCTCCGACGTCGACCCGATCGACCAGCCCTTCTGCACCGGCGAACGCACCGTGGAAGGCTTCT
>DAMAFT010000263.1:0-6360 GCA_031995805.1 Massilia sp. | reverse complement strand
CGCGCACCGGCACCGGCCACGATCCGGCGCAGTTCACCTTCAAGGCCGGCGACTCGCTGGGTTCCACCTTCGAATGCCGCACCGTCGACACGCTGCTGTGCATCGGCGACAACGGCAAGGCCTATTCCGTGCCCGTCAACGCCCTGCCCGGCGCGCGCGGCGACGGCGTGCCCATCACCACGCTGGTCGACCTGTCGGGCGGCGGACGCATCCTGTACTACTTCGTGGGGCCGGCCGAGACGCGCCTGCTGCTGTCGACGTCGACCGGCTTCGGCTTCATCGCCAAGGCCGGCGACATGGCCACGCGCCTGAAGGGCGGCAAGTCCTTCATCACGCTGGACGAGGGCGCCGTGCCGCTGGCGCCGCGCGTGGTGGCGGAAACCGCCGGCGCGGTGGCCTGCCTGTCGGAGAAAGGCCGCGTGCTGGTGTTCGGCATCGACGAAATGAAGGTGCTGACCAACGGCGGCCGCGGCGTCACGCTGATGGAACTGGAGCCGAAGGAAACCCTGCTGGCGGCGCAGCCGATCACCCAGAAGGGCGTCAACGTGATCGGCACCTGGGCCGGCGACAAGCCGCGCACCGTGGAGCTGTTCGCGTCGGGCCTCGAGCCGCACTTCGGCAAGCGCGCGCGCAAGGGCAAACCCCTGTCGGCCAAGCTGAAGGCGAAGGACCTGGCCATGCGGCAGACCGACAACGGTTGATGCCGGCGGCGCCGGCCACGCAAGCAAAAACGGACCCTCGCGGGTCCGTTTTGCTGTTGCACGCTGCCGGTTACTTGGCGGCGTCCTTGTGGGCGTCGGCCACGGCTTCGGCGCGCTTCTCGTTGCCCTTGGCATGGGCCTTTGCCTTGTCGGCGTTGGCGTCGGCGATCTTCTTCTGGGCCTTTTCGTCGGCCTTGATCATGGTCTTCTGGGCGTCGTAGGTGGCGTCGGCGGTCTTCTTCTCGGCCTTGGCGGCGGCCTTGGCGCGGTCTTCAGGATCGGCATCGGCGACCTTCTCGTTGGCCTTGGCGATCTTCTTGTCGGCCTTCGCCTGGGCGTCGGTCTTCTTCTCCGAAGCCTTGGCGCTGGCCTTGTTGATCTTCTCGTCCTGCTTGGCCATTTCCTTGGCTTCCTTCTGGTCGGCCTTGGCGATGTCCTTGTCGGCATCGGCGTTGCCGGTGGTCGACGAGGCGGTGGTGCCGGTGCCGCTCATGCCGGCGGCGGTGGACACCTGCGGCTGGGTTTGGGCATAGACCGAGGTAGCGAACAGGCCGGCGATCAGGGTAGCGAGCAGTTTGTTCATGGTGGTTCTCCTTGACGTTTATGGTGGGTGGCGCCTGGGCGCCGTTTTTTTGTTTCTGTAATGACAGATTAGGCTTGGGGCCGCTTTATCTCTGTTCGGCAACTCACTTAGCGATACCGACTTTTGTTAAAGTTGTGACAAAATTTTTCAACGGTTGCCGCTGGTGCTGCCATTGGCACGCGCATCCATCTTGCGTTCGGTTTTTTCCTTCACCTGCGCGCGTTTTTCCTTGCCGGCCTGGACCGATTCGGCGGTCTTCAGGCGGCTGCCGGCGGGTTCCTTGACGGCGGTGGAGTTGGCGTCGATGACTTCCTGCTCGGCCTTGGTGCCGGCCTTGCCGCGTCCGCCGGTGGCGGGGGCGTCGGAAGCGCTCGAGTGCGGCGCCGTGGTATTGGTCGCCTGGGCGTTGACGTTGTCCGACTTGCCCGGCGCCACGCCGATCACGGCCGTGCTCTTGCTGGTGACGCGGCCGGTGGCGTCGATGCCCGCCGCCTTCTGGCCGGTCTCGGCATGCGCCGAACCGGTATTGGCGGTGCCGTCGGTCTTCAGTCCGGTGCCGGACACGCCGGCGGCGGTGGTGTTGTGGCCGGAAACGGCCTGGCCGATCGGCGCCGAGGTGGCCGAGCGCTTGTCGTTGTCCTTGGTCTGGGCGTGGGCGCCGGCGGCCAGCAGGCCGCAGAGGAGTGTCGCGATGAGCTTGTTCATGAGGATTCCCTTTCTAGTGCAATCTGTTCTCTTGGGTGTTGCAACAGAGAATAAGACTGGCGCCTACGGGAATCTGTACGACAACGCACCCTGGAGTGCGCCGCCGTCATGGGTTTGTTACCGGTGTTTCCGGCCGGGCCGGCATACAGATCGATGATGTCGACGATGCCGTCCCGGCAGACCGGGCAGAACCGCTCGCTGCGGTCGAACATGATGCATTGCATGGCCGGGCGGAAATAACCGCTCGCCTCGTAGTTCGCCCCTTCGAAGGCGCCGATGGCCTGGCGGTACGGCGCGTTCGCGAACAGCGCGTTGGTCGCCGCCAGGTCCTGGCGGAACAGCGCGCTCATCTCGGCTTCGGGCCGGTTGGCCGCCCGCAGCGCCGCGCGCTGCTGCTGGTAGGCGCGCGAATGCGTCTCGTACGCGTCCTTGGGCCAGGGCGTGGGCAGCGGCGTGCCGGCCTGGACGTGGCGCTTCCACTTCAGCCTGGCCGGATCGCGCAGCGCCGTCACGTTCGGCTCCCACGGCTCCATGCGTGCCCCGCTCGACTGGTAGGCGACGGGCGAGGTGTAGTACTCGTCGGCAAGGCCGGCGAAGTGGTGGCCGAACTCGTGCACGAACAGGTAATCGGCCCAGTCGTTGCTCGCCGCCGCCGTGCTGAACTGCCCGAAGATGCCGCCGCCGCCGTAGGTGTCGTTGTTGACCAGGATCTCGATGAATTCGTAGGGCGCATGCTGGGCGATGTCGCGCAGCGCGCGGTTGTCCAGCGCCAGCACGTAGCGCTCGCTGCCGAAGATGTCGTAGCGCGTGCCCAGCGCGGACGCGTGGTGCACGCCGGTCGAGGGCCGCGACACGCCCGATTCCTGCGTCGGCACCGCCATCGCCCAGACATTGAAATCGTCCGCGCGCTCCTTGAACGGCGATACCGCGAACAGGTGCTGCGCCAGCCGCCGTGCGTCCGCCTCGAACTTCTTCATGTCCGCCTGCGTGTAGCCGTCGCCGAGGATCAGGAGGTCGACCTTGTCCGGCGACGCGCCGCTCACCTTGACCGGGATCGGCCTCACGGGTGCCGGAGGCTGCCTGCGCACGACGTCCGGCGCATCGGTATCGACCTCGACGCTCCACGCCACCGAGAACTGGTTGCGTTCGTCGCGCCGGAGGATCCGCACGCGCACCGGGCGCTCCGGCTTCGGGAAGCGCACCGATTCGTGGAAGGCGCGGCTGACCTTGTTCGCCTCTTCCGTCGTCTTCCACTCGCCGAACACGGTGGAAAAATCGCGCGAATACAGCAGGTCGCCCGTCTTCGCATCGACGACCTCGACCCGGTTGTTGCCGCGGTTGGTGTCGTCCAGCGTCCGCTGCATGCTGCCGGGCCAGGGGAGCGGTTCGACCAGCACGCGCTCGATGGCGTACTGCTCGCCCAGGGCGTTGCCGCTGTGGACGTAGTCGAGGCGGATGGTGGCGGGCTGCGCGGGCGCTGCCCAGGCCTGGACATGGACACAGGCGGCAAGGGCCAGCAGCGGCGCGGCGGACAGCAGGCGGCGGAACAGCGGGGTCATGGCGCTCCTCGGGGACGGTAATCCGGCATTGTATCGCCTGGCAACGGCGCCAGGACGCGCTACCCGATGCGCATTGACTTGCCATCCTGGCAATCGCTAGGATGGTGGATTCCCTCTGGAAGGAGTCATCGTGCCGCGCAAGCCTCTCCTGCTGTCCCTCCTATTCCTGGCCCATGGCGCCGCTGCAGCCGCCACCGAGCCCGCCGGCACGCTCGCCGACACGGTCTGCACCGCGCCCGGCAAGCCGGTCGACGAACAGGGCTACGTGACCATCGGCGGCATCGAACAATGGGTGCGCATCAAGGGCGCCAGCTGCGCCAACCCGGTCCTGCTGCTGGTGCACGGCGGCCCCGGCAATCCATCGACGCCCTACGCCGACAACGTCTACCAGGACTGGGAACAGGACTTCACGATCGTGCAGTGGGACCAGCGCGGCGCCGGCAAGACCTGGGAACGCAAGCCGCTCGACGAGGACACCCCGCTGACGATCGGGCGCCTGCGCGACGACGGCCTGGAAGTCACGCGCTACGCCGCCAGGCGCTTCGGCAAGCGCCAGGTGATCCTGATGGGCGGTTCGTGGTCGTCGGCGCTGGGCGTCTACATGGCCAAGGGCGCCCCGGCCGCCTACTGCGCCTTCGTCACGACCGGCCAGCTGGTGCAGGGCTTCGCCAACCGCGACAGCTACGATGCCGCGCTGTCGCAGGCGCGCGCGGCCGGCGACAAGGACGCGCTGGACAAGCTCGAGAAGATCGGCACGCCGCCGTGGACCGACCCGCGCAGCCCGGGCATCCTGCGCCGCGTGACGCGCAAGTACGAGGCGATGAGCACGGAACCGGCGCCGAAGTCGTGGTGGACGCCCGCGCCGGTGTATGCGACGCCAGCGTACGAGAAAGCCTATGAAGCCGGCGAGGATTATTCGTGGCTGCAGTTCGTGGGGCTGCACGGGGACGGCATCGCGTCGAAGCTCGACCTGTACAAGCTGGGGCCGGATTTCGCGATGCCGGTGTATATGGTGCAGGGGGCGCAGGACCTGGTGACCATGCCCGGGCCAGCCAAGAAGTACTTCGATACGATCCAGGCGCCCGCGAAGGAGTTCGTGCTCGTCGAGCGGACGGGGCATGATCCGAATGGGCCGATGCTGGCGGCGCAGTACCGGATCCTGAAGGACAAGGTCGGCGCCTGCCGCTGAATGCTATTTGTACTGGTACAGAGGGCGACGGATCAGGATGGGACGGATGTCGAGCCGTAGGTTATAGACCGAATAGGACTCGCCCGATCCGGACTGATAGCCGACGCTGTCGTCCGTACGCGTGAACTTGAACTCGAAGCCGAGATCCGGCTGCACGCCGTTCGGGCTGCCGAGCGTAATGCCGATGGCCTCCTGCTGGTCGCTGTCGACCAGCTTGGTCATCAAATCGACCACGGTACTATTGCCGAGAATGTCGGCAGAGAACAAGGGCTCGCGGTAATACGGGCGCGACGGATCGAGACGGTTGTCGACCCGGTCCTCGCCCGGCGTGATCTCGTGGGTGGCGATATTGAAGTGGTCGCCATTGTCGAGATAGCTGACGCGCACGTTGCTGACGTTGAACGCGCCGTCGTGCGATGCCGCGTTCGCCAAATCGAGCACGAGCGCCCCTTTGTAGCCGATGACCTCGACGTCGCGGTTCGGCCCGACGATCATCGCCGTATCCTCGTCGATGCCCAGGCCCAGCTTGTATCCTTTCTTGAGCATGGCCGGCAGCATGCGCGCAAAGCGACCGCGCACCAGCAGGTGCTGGTCGATGAACACGTCGTCGCCCACGAAACCCAGGCCCTCGGTGATTTCCTTGCCTTCGTCCATGTCCAGCTTCAGACTGGCCAATACGGCGCGCGGCCGGCCGAACATCGTGCTGCTCATGACCGCAGCGCCGGCGCTCGTCCCGGCGATCACGCCGCCGCGCCGGTACATTTCCCACACCGCATCGAGCACGCGCGTATTGCTGCCATCTTCGTGGCGCAACGCACGCACGATGCGGGTCTGGTCGCCCCCGGCGAAGAACACGCCGCCGGCATTCCTGATCGACTCGGCCACGCCGGCATCGTCCGCGGCCGTCTTGTAGTCGCTGCCGGCAAGATGCATGGCGACCGGCACGAAGAACGCCCGGGCGCCATAAATGTTCAGGCGTTCGACCAGGCTCTTGCCGAATCGCTCCGGGTACCCCGATGCGGAGGCGAACACGGCAATGCGTGCGCCCTTGCCGCCGGCAAGCTGGATGATGCGCTCCCAGACCGGCGCATTCGCCGGCCGCAGGTTGCCGCCGATGATGACCAGCGATCCTTTGGGTGGTGCAACCTCGTCGGCCGCGCACCACGGTGCAAAGGCCAGCAACAATACAGCCAGTACAAGACGAACACAGGAGCGCAACATGAGCCTCTTCTCAAGCTATTTCAAATCAGAAACGAAAATCAAATCCTAAGCCTGATTGTAGAAGAGTGTCGCCGTGTTGCGTCGCGTCAGGAGAGGTAAATGTTTGGAGAATAACGCTCCATGATGGTGTCCGGTTTCTCGGGAGGGGCGAAGCCGAAACGGGCATACAGGCTGTGCGAGTCGCTCGTGAACAGGGTAAACCGGCGCAGGCCCTGCAGGCTGGGATGTTCCATCACGACGCGGATCAACTGCTTTGCATAGCCACGGCCGCGGTATTCGGGCACGACGAAGACGTCGCACAGGTTGGCATACGTCGCGTAATCGGTGATGACGCGGGCGAACGCCACTTGCCGGCCATCGAGGTAGCCGCCGAAGCACAGCGAATTCTCGATCGACCGCTCG
>DAMAFT010000262.1:0-6385 GCA_031995805.1 Massilia sp. | reverse complement strand
TTTTCGAAAATGGTATCGAAGGCGATGCGCACGCCTTCGCATTCGAACACGTAGCCGGCGTGCAGGATGCGGGATACCGTCAAGGCGTTCATGGCTGGGCTTTCAATCTGGGCATGTGGACCGATGGCCCTTGCCGGGCCGCTGACAGTGACCTTGCATTGTAGCCTGGCTGGTGACGAACCTGATTTCCGGGGTAATCCCTCCGTATTGAGGGCACGCTAGAAGTAGCGGCTCAGTGAATCGCCCCGTCCTTCGTGGAGACCGGTTCGTGCGGGTCAGGCCCGGGTGGCCATACCGACAGGCGCGGCTTGTTCTTCGGTACGAGCGTGTCATCCAGACGACCTGGAAAAGAAAAACCCGCGACGCGCTCCGAGCGCCGCGGGTTCCCGAATGACGACCTGGGCCGGCCTGTGCCTTGGCACCGGCGGAAGCGGCCACAGGCAAGAGCGCGCTGGCCAGGCCATGTACCTATTGCCGTTCAACGTTCCCTGGGTTTCCCCGTCCGTTCATTTATGCCACCCACCGCGGTCCAATGTCCAGCCTTTCGGTCCCTGGCGCCACTCGGCCTTGCGGTAGCTGTAACCGGGCCGCGATCGCTCCCAGTGTCCCTTGACCCAAGCATATTCCCTGCCCCTCCAGTCCCAGTAGCCGCCCACCCATTCATAACCCTTGCGAGAAGCCGGCGTGGCCTCGTGGCGGGGCGGCGGCGGTGCAGGCTGGGCGTGGCCAGGCCGGTCTTTCGCAAAAGATGAACCGGGCATGACCATGGCAGTAGACGCCAGGGCAATGGCGACAGTGCACAACATCGTCTTCATCGTTCTCTCCTTCTGTTTGATCGTGGCTCACTGTAGCCGCCGCTCAGCTGCGCACCATATTATTAATACAACTTTTTACGCATGTAAAAATAGGTAAAGCATGGTATTCCGCGAGACTCTCTGCGTGCAGTCGTACAACTCAAGATGCTCGACGAAGGGGAATGGAAGCTAACGACGCATGGTGCGGGTTGCCGCCGCCAATGGCGCAAGGTGCATCCCGGAATCGACGCGTCCACGCTCGGGATCCAGGCCATGGAAGTGACCGGCGAAGGCATGGGCCACGCGCCCGTCCTGCCAAGGCTACGGGACCAGGTTCCCGCCGACGAGAAGGTTGCCGGCGCCAGCGGCGAACGTATCCAGCAAAACCCGACCTGGATGCTCTCGCCCACCGGCTCAAGACAGCCCTGCCAGTTTGGCGGCCTCGGCCTCGACGAGCTTGCGCAGCCAGCGCTGCGACGCGTTGTCGTCGTTGCGCCGGTGCCAGATCATGTGGAAGCTTATACGGGGCAACGGGACGGGCGGCGGGAACATCATCAGGTCGCCCGCTTGCGCGGAATGCAGCGCCACCCTGCGCAGCAGGGTCGCGGCAAGGTCGGTTTCCTGCAGCAGGGCGGGCACGGCAAACATCTGCGGCAGCGTCACCTGCACGCTGCGCCGCAAGCCGTGGTCCGCCAGCACCTGGTCCACCACGCCGTAGCGGCTGCCTTCGGGCGATACCAGGACATGCCGCATCGCCAGGTAGGCGTCGAGATCCAGGATGCGGCGCGCGGCCCTGGCATCCCGTCGTACCAGCGTCACGAATTCGTCGTCCAGGATGCGCCGGCTCATGATGCGGCTTTCCTGCAGGGTGGGCGCGACGCCGATGGCGAGGTCGATCTTGCCGGCATCAAGGAGCGCGACCGCCTCGTCGCGTGCGGAAAACGCCTGCACGTCCACCTCGATGCCCGGCGCGTCGCGCAGCAGGACGCCCAGCAAGCGCGGCAGCAGCACGAAGCCGGGGTAGTCGGACACACCGATGCGGAACGGCGATGTCGCCGTGGCGGGATCGAAGTGCCGCTCGGGACCGAGCAGCGCCCCGATCTGCTGGAGGGCACGCGAGACCGGCATGGCCAGTTCGCTGGCGCGCGGCGTCGGCAGCAGGCCGGCTGCGCTGCGCTGGAACAAGCGGTCGCCGAACAGCGTGCGCAAGCGCCCGAGCGCGGCGCTCATCGCCGGCTGGCTGACGTTCATGCGCGCGGCCGCGCGCGTGACATTGCGTTCTTGCATCAACGCATCGAACGCTGCCAGTAAATTCAGATCGACGCCATTGAAATCCATATTTTGTATATAACCGTATTCGCTGTATTTGTTGGATGAATTTTACCGTGCTTCCATAATCCTTTCACCGACGCCGAACGGTTCGGCGTCCCAACGAAAGGATGCAGGTACATGACATATTCCGACAATGACGACAGCCGTCTCGCCGCCGAGCGCCGCGCCGTGCAGCGACTGTATGACGCGTTCAGCCTCAAGAACCCCGACCTGATCGACGATGCGGTCAGTCCGGACTGGCAGGATATCCCGCTCGCCCCCGGCCAGGGCCCCGGGCCGGAGGGGATGAAACCCATCATCCGCAGCGTGATCGATGCCTTCCCGGACGTGCAGATCCTCGTCCACGACCTGCTCCAGCTTCCCGGCAGGATCGCCGTGCGCGGGGAAATCACCGGCACCCACCAGGGCGAGCTGTTCGGTATCGCGCCGACCGGCAGGCAGGTCGCTTTCCGCATTCATGAATTCCATGCGCTCGCCGACGGACGCATCACGACGACCTGGCACATGGAAGACTGGTTCGGCCTGTTCCTCCAGCTCGGCCGCTTCCCCGCCATCTGATCGACAAGGAGCCCACCATGCAAGCAGCAATAATCCACCACTTCGGTCCGGACGCGATCGTCCGGTTCGCACCGGTCGCGCCGCCCACGCCTGCCCTCGATGAGGTCGTCGTGCGCATCGAGGCGGCCAGCGTCAATCCGCTGGACGTCAAGATGATCGCGGGTTACATGCAGCAAGTGTTCCCGGCCGAACTGCCGTACATTCCCGGCACCGACTACAGCGGCGTCGTGACGGCCACGGGACCGCTCGTCACCACCGTGAAGGCCGGGGACCGCGTCGTCGGGCGCAGCGCCCCCGGGGTGGGGGGCGCGTTCGCGCACACCATCCTGGCGTACGCCGATACGCTGGTCGTCATCCCGGACGAAATGAGTTTCGAGCAGGCGGCAGCACTGCCGACGGCCTTCGGCACGGCGCGCCAGGCGCTGTTCGACGTCGCCGGCCTGAAGACCGGCCAGCGCGTGCTGATCCACGCGGGCGCAGGCGGCGTCGGCAGTTTCGCGGTCCAGCTGGCCAGGCAGGCCGGCGCGCAGGTCAGCGCGACGGCGTCGGCCCGCAACCTCGAGATCGTGAAGGAACTGGGCGCGGACGAGGTGATCGACTACCGCCTCGACGACTTCACGCGCCTGCCCGCGTTCGATGTCGTTCTCGATACCGTCGGCGGCGACACGACCGGGCGCTCATGGGACGTGCTGCGCGAAGGCGGCACCCTGGCGAGCCTGGTCGATTTCAGCATCGCCGCGCGCGACGGCCGTCATGGCGCGTTCGTGTTCTTCGCGGAGGCGACGGCGGGCCTGCGCGAGGCGGTCGCGCTGTTCCGCAGCGGCAAGCTCGACATTCTCATCGACTCCCTGTACCCGCTCGATGCGGCAGGCGACGCGCTTGCAAAAGTCGCATCCGGCCACGCGCGCGGCAAGGTCGTGATCCGCACCGCGCGCTGAGGGACGCCATGACAATGCAACGTCAACGATCCGCGCAAGTCGTCCTCGTCACCGGCGCGGGCTCGGGCATCGGCCGCGCCGTCGCGACCGTGCTGGCACGGGCGGGACACGCGGTCTACGCCAGCATGCGCGACATCGATGCACGCAACGCCCAGCGCGCGCAGGCATTGCGCGACCTCGCCGGGGCCGAAGGCCTCCAGCTCGACGTCGTCGAACTGGACGTGCTGTCCGAGGTGTCCTGTCGCGCCGCGGTGGACCAGATCCTGCTCGAGCGGGGCCGCATCGACGTCGTCGTCAACAATGCCGGCATGCTGATGAGCGGCGTGACCGAGGCGTTCACGCCCGAGCAGGTCGCAACGGCGATCGATACCAATGCCTTGTCGTGGCTGCGGGTCAACCGCGCCGTGCTTCCGGCGATGCGGCGCCAGGCAGGCGGCACCGTCGTCTACATCGGCAGCACGACGAGCCGCATCCATGAACCGTTCCTGGGGCCTTATGTGGCCAGCAAGGCCGCTGGCGACGCCCTCGCCGAGGTGATGGCCTTCGAGCTGCGGCCATTCGGCATCGACAGTGTCATCGTCTCGCCCGGCGCGTTCACGCAAGGGACGGAGCATTTCGCTCACGCGCATGCACCGCGCGATCGCGCCGTGGTCCGGCAATACGGCGCCTTGCCCGCGCGCGCCGCCGACCTGCCGGCGCGGCTCGACAGGATCGACGCGGCGCACGGGGGCGCGCTCGACGTCACGGCGGTCGGGACGACGGTACGGGATGTCCTCGCGCTCGAACGTGGACGCCGCCCGTTCCGCGTGACCGTCGACGCCCAGCACAAGGGCGTCGACGAACTCGACGCGCTGCATGACGCCAAGCAGCGGCGCTTCTTCGCCGAACTGGGCCTGGACGATCTGCTGCCCGCGCCGGTCCGGCAAGCGTGAACGATCGGGCTGGATGGCCCGCGTCGGCCTGCGGCGGCACGACCTGCCCCGCAAGCCGACGCGACGCCGCGCCGCGCATGCGGCCGCCCCCCGGCGGCAACCGGGGCACGGTGTCGTCACGCGTTCGCCCCGGGTGCCGCCGTGGGACGGCCGCGTCTTCGCAGATGGGCTTCGGCCACGAGCAGGTTCGGGACCCATGCCAGCCACGCGATCCAGGAATAGGCCGTCGTGAAATCGATCCCGATGATCTGGGACACCGGCAGATACACCCTGAGCGTCACGGCCGCGAAGCTCAAGGCATACGAGCGTATCATCCACACGCGATGCTGTACGACGTTCCTCGTGCGCGCCTGCAGCAGCCCCTGTACGGTCACGGCGACCCACGACGTGCCGAGGACGCCAAAACCCGCCGCCGCCACGACCCCGGTGGACACGCCGGCCGACAGGACGACGCCCGAGACGCCACCGACGATGCAGCCGGCGACATACAGCCACCCACAGGCGCGGTGCAGTCCGGGCCGGCGTTGCCGGATGGTTGCCGACAACTGGGTTGCGCCGGTGAGTAGCGCGGTGGACGCGGCGCCGGCATGTACGACGATCCAGGGATCGAAGAACCGGTTGGCGAGCACATTCGCCGGCACCGGCCCCACGGCGGCGATATACCGGTACGAGAACAAGGCGACGCATGCGCCGAGCAGCGCGCCGCCGTAGCGCGCCAGGTTCGACACTGTCCGCACCAGTGTCGTGCGCATGCGCCGCCGCGCGGGTAGACGTTGCGCGATCATCGGATATCCTCCCACCAGCGCCGGTTGACCCGGGCGCGCCCCACCGTCACCGGCTCGCCGATGACGGGCGTCGCCAGCACGACGCCGCGCTGCGCGGCCAGTCGGGCAACGGCATCCAGCGGCGCCCGCCAGGCATGGAAGGCAAGATCGAACGTGCCGTTATGGATAGGGACGAGCATCTTCCCGCGCAGGTCGAGAAACGCCTGCAGCGTTTCGTCCGGGTGCATGTGGATGGTGGGCCAGGCCGGGTCGTACGCGCCGTTTTCCATGCAGACGACGTCGAAGTCGCCGAAGCGCTCGCCGATCTGCCGGAAGCCGCTGAAATACCCCGAGTCGCCGCTGAAGAAGATGCGCTGGCCTGCCGATTCGAATACCCATGACGCCCACAGCGTGCGGTTGGTGTCCCAAGGGCTGCGTCCCGAGAAATGCTGCGCCGGTGTCGCCGTGATCGCGAGACCGTCCAGCACGACCGACTGCCACCAGTCCATCTCGGTGACGCGGTGCGCCGGCACCCCCATTCCCACCAGCCTTGCCTTGACGCCCAGCGGAACCAGAAAATGCCGGGCGCGGGACGCCAGAAGACCCATCGTGCGCGCGTCCAGATGGTCGTAATGGTCGTGCGAGACGACGACGCCTTCGATATCCGGCAGCTCCTCCGGACGCAGCGGCAATGCACTGTACCGGCGCGGGCCCGCAAAGGAGACCGGCGACGCGCGCTCGCTGAATACGGGATCGACCAGCCAGTACCTGCCTTGCAGCTTGAGCAGCAGCGATGAATGACCGAGCCGGATCACGTGGTTGGCGTCGTCGCCCAGGCCTTGCAAGACCTGCCCCGACAATGGCCGTACCGGAACCGGGGTCGCCGGTACGGTGTCGACCTTGGCACGCAATACGGTGCGCAGCCCCGCCACCCAGCTTCCGGCGCCTGCCATGCCGGGGAAGCCATCCTGGTTATGGAATACGCCGCCGGCAAACCGCGCCGATGCGGCGGCCGGCGCCGCGTCGTGGGGCGTATTGCCCGCCGCGCAGCCCATCAATAATGGTAG
>DAMAFT010000261.1:0-6410 GCA_031995805.1 Massilia sp. | reverse complement strand
TCGTCCGGCGCCCATTCGCGCGGCGTGTAGGCGTCGCTCATGCGTCCTCCAGTCCCTGGCGCACTTCGCCCAGCACCTCGGCGGCGGCGGCGATGCGGCGCGCGTCGATCCGCGCCAGGAGCCGGCGCCGCAGCGCGCCGGCTTCGTCGCGCACCTGGGCGGCGATGGCGCGGCCGGCGTCGGTCGGCACGATCAGCTTGACGCGGCGGTCGTGCGCGGCCGCCGTGCGCAGCACCAGGCCGCGCTCGGCCAGGCGGTCGATGGTCGCGACCAGGGTGGCGCCGTCGACGCGCAGGCGGCGCGCCAGCTCGCGCTGCGACGGCGGCTCGGCGCTGCCGGCAGCCTCGTCCAGCGCGCTCCAGGCCGCCGCCGTCAGGCCGTTGGCCTTGAGGCGGCGCTCGAACGCGCCGCGCCAGGCGCGGGCGGCGCCGTGCAGTTCCTGCATGAAGCGTTCTTCGTCGGGCTCGGTCATGGGGAGTGGATGTCGGGCACGGAAACCATAGCGTAGCAAATCATTGGCATCCCCTATCGTTCGTTTGCTCTGGCAAATCTGGCTACACAGAAAAATTTAGTTCGAGAACTGGTTAATCGTATATTGCCCTAGGAAATCACAGTGCTTAGAATCAATTCGTTCCCCCAAGCAATGTGTTTCTCACCGGATAGCGCCTGCCGATGTCGTTCCAGAAGCTTCTCATGTTCAAAGCACGTTTCTCCATCCGCACACTGACCGCCGCGGCGATCGCCTCCCTGGCCCTGCTGCCGGGCCTGGCGATCGAGCAGGAACTGCAACTCGACTACCGTATCAACGAACGCATCGTGCTGGTTCCCGCCGGCAAGAACCAGCAGTCGCGCCTGGAAACCACGGTGTTCCAGCCCAACGGGCCGGGGCCGTTCCCGCTGATCATCATCAACCACGGCAAGGATCCGGGCCGCCCGAACCTGCAGCCGCGCGACCGCTTCTACTACATGGCGCACGCCTTCGTCGAACGCGGCTACGCCGTGATGGTGCCGATGCGCCAGGGCTTCGCCAACTCGACCGGCCGCTACCGCGACCACGGCTGCGACATGACCGCCAACGGCTACATCCAGGCCGAGGACATCCGCGCCACGCTCGACTACGCCCGCGACCAGAAGTGGGTCGACGCCGACCACATCGTCGTCGCCGGCCAGTCCTACGGCGGCCTGGCGACGATGGCCCTGGGCACCGAGTCGCTGTCCGGCGTGCGCGGCCTGATCAACTTCGCCGGCGGCCTGCGCGACGACAGCAACGGCTGCGGCTGGCGCTCGGCGCTGGTCTCGGCCTTCGCCGAATACGGTGCGCAGAACAAGATCCCCAGCCTGTGGATGTACGGGGAGAACGATTCGCTGTTCGGCCCGGACCTGGTGGCGCGCATGCACGACGCCTTCGAACAGGCGGGCGGCCGCGCCCAGCTGGTCGAGTACGCGCCGTTCAAGCGAGATTCGCACGGGATGCTGGCCAGCCGCGACGGCCAGAAGGTATGGCTGGACGACACCATGAAATTCCTGGACCGCGTCGGCATGCCGACCAGGGTGCTGTACAAGGTGCCGCTGCCTCCGCTGCCGCAGCCGACCGACTTCGCCGCCACCGAGGACGTCGACGCCGTCCCGTTCCTGAGCGAGAACGGCAAGCGCGCCTACCGCGAATACCTCACCAAGATGACGCCGCGCGCCTTCGCCGTGTCGGCCAGCGGCTCGTGGTGCTGGGCCGAGGAAGGCGAGGATCCGGAAGCGCGCGCCCTGGCCACCTGTTCGGCCAAGAGCGACAAGCCGTGCCGCCTGTACTCGGTCGACCAGCACGTGGTGTGGAATCCGGACCTGGCCGAGAAGGCGGCCGTGACGGCGTCCAACACGCCGGCGCCGGCCAATGCGGTCGACGGTGCCGGGGCCGGAGCCGGTGCAGCAGCGCTGGGCGGCAGCCAGGTGGCGACCAACTAAGGAAATGTTGCAGAGCAACATCGCTCCCGCCGGCCACGAGAGCTAGCGCAAATCCCGGCCTGCATACCACACCGACAATGGGTTCTCCGCAAAGCACAGGGAGATCACATGTTGCAAATCGCCAAGGCTTGCGCCGGCGCATTACTTGCGCTCGGCATGCTGCTCGCGCCGCGCCCCGCAGGCGCCGCCAACAACTATCCGGTGGTGCTGGTGCACGGCTTCCTCGGCTTCGGCCCCGACAGCTACCCGGGCACCGGCTTCCTGTACTGGGGCGGCTACGACAACATCGCCGCGCACATGCAGCGCTACAAGGGCCCGCACGCGGTGCATGCAGCCGGCGTCGGCGCCATCAGTTCCAACTGGGACCGCGCCGCCGAGCTGTATGCCCAGATCAAGGGCGGCTGTACCGACTACGGCGCCACCCATGTCGAGCGTCATGGCTATCCGGGCCAGCAGCAGAAGCCGGCGGGCAAGTGCTGGGCCGCCGACCCGGACGACAATCCCGAAGGCTATCCGCTCGCCCTGTACCCGCAATGGGATGCCGACCACCCCATCCACCTGATCGGCCACAGCCAGGGCGGCACGACGATCCGCGCCCTGGTCCAGCTGCTGGAACACGGCTCCCCCGACGGCGACGAGGGCGGCGGCGAACTGTTCGCGGGCGGGCGCATCGGCTGGGTGCGCAGCGCCGTCACCATCTCGGCGCCGCACAACGGCACCACGCTGCGCGACGCCGTGCTGGACATCCTGCCCGACCTGCGCAGCCCGTTGCGCGACTTGCTCGACAACCGCCTGGCCCACTGGGAACTGGCGCCGGACGGGGCGCGCGAATTCAACCGCTGGGCACTGGCCTCGCCCTGGGTCTATTATTTTTCGGTGGGCACGCTGGCGACCGAGGCGGGCGCCTGGTGCTGCAACCACACCGACCGCACGCTTGCGCCGGTCCAGAACGTGAACTACCAGTATCCGCGCGCCGACATGATCCCCTACTTCAAGCCGTACGCGGGCGAATGGATCGTGCCGTCGCTGGCCCAGCACGGCATGGGTTCGTACACCCAGACGGCACCGGGACGGGTGCGCATCGACAGCACGTGGTTTCCCAGCGACGGGGTGGTCAACACGGCGAGCATGCGCGCGCCCGACGGCCAGCCGGCGCGCGACTACGACGGCACGGCGGTGCGCGGCAGCTGGAATTTCCTCGGCAACTACCGCGGCTACGACCATTTCGACATCCTGAACTGGCCGAATCCGGGGCCGTCGGCGGATCCGGTCTACGAACGCATCTGCGACATCATCTTCGCGCTGGAGTGAGCGGCAGGCATGATGCCCGCATCCGTCACGCGACCGTGCGCAAGACCCTGGCCAGGTCCGACAGCCGGTACGGCTTGTCCACGAAGGCGAACTCCTGCAACCCCGCGCCGTGGCGCTGCTCGAGCGCCGGCAGCGGATAGCCGGACGCCAGCATGATCTTGATGTCGGGATGATCGCGGCGCACGCGGCCGGCCAGCTCGATCCCGTTCATTCCGTCCGGCAGCACGACGTCGGTGAACAGGATGTCGACGTCGCCGCGCTCCAGCAGCTCGATCGCCTCGCGCGCGCTGGCGGCCGTCAGTACGTCGTAGCCCATGCTCATGAACAGCGCGGCGGCGATGTCCATCAGGTCGGGCTCGTCCTCGACGATCAGCACGCGCTCGTTCGCCAGGGCGCTCGGCTCCTGGGCCGTACCGGCCACGGCCGGCAGCCAGATCGAGACCGCCGTACCCTCCCCCGGCCGGCTGTCGATGACGACCTCGCCGCCCGACTGCTTGATGAAGCCGTACACCTGCGACAGGCCCAGTCCCGTGCCCTTGCCCACTTCCTTGGTCGTGAAAAAGGGTTCGAAGGCGCGCGCCACGACCTCGGGCGGCATGCCGGTGCCGGTATCGGACACCGTCACGCGCACGTACTCGCCCGGCGCCGGCATGCCGGGCGCCTGCTCGGCCACCTGGACGGCGGCGCTGGCGATGGTCAGGCGGCCGCCCTCGGGCATGGCGTCGCGCGCATTCACGACCAGGTTCAGCAGCGCCGATTCGAAGCGCGCGCTGTCGATCAGCGCGCTGGGCGCTCTCCGGTCGAGTTCGATGACGAATTCGATGCCGGCATTGCCGGCGCGGCGCAGCACCGGCTCGAAGCCGCTGATGATGCGGTTCAGGTTGCGCGTTTCGGCCTGCAGCGGCTGGCGCCGCGCGAAGGCCAGCAGTTGCTGGGTCAGGCGCGCGCCGCGGTCGACGGCGCGGCGCATGCTCTCGATGGTGCGCGCGTCGCCGTCGCCGCGCTGCAGCGACAGCACTTCCAGGCCGCTCGACAGCACCGACAGCAGGTTGTTGAAATCGTGCGCGATGCCACCGGTGAGCTGGCCGATCGATTCCATCTTCTGGGCCTGGTACAGCGCGGCGTTGGCGCGCTCAAGTGCCTCGTCGGCCTTCTTCTTTTCGGTGAGGTCGCGCGTGACCTTGGCGAAGCCGAGCAGTTCGCCGTCGTCGCCGTGGATGGCGTCGATGATCACGTGGGCCCAGAAGCACGAGCCGTCCTTGCGCACGCGCCAGCCCTCGGCTTCGAACCGTCCGCACTCCGCGGCCGTGCGCAGCGCATGGCGCGGCGCGCCCGCGGCCCGGTCGGCATCGGTATAGAAGCGCGAGAAATGGCCGCCGACGATGTCGTCCTGCGTGTAGCCCTTGATGCGCTCGGCGCCGGCATTCCAGTTGGTGACGGTGCCGTCCGGCGCCAGCATGTAGATCGCATAGTCCGACACGCCCTGCACCAGCAGGCGGAAGCGCTGCTCGCTGTCGCGCAGCGCATCCTCGGCGCGCTTGCGCTCGGTGACGTCGCGCGTGATCTTGGCGTAACCGAGCAGCCGGCCCTCCTCGTCGCGGATCGGATCGATCACGACGTGGGCCCAGAAGCGCGAGCCGTCCTTGCGCATGCGCCATCCCTCCGCCTCGTACTTGCCTTCCTCGAGCGCGCAGCGCAGCGCCTGCTCGGGCAGGCGCACGGCGCGGTCCTCGGGCGTATAGAAACGGGAGAAATGCTGGCCGAGGATTTCCTGCGCGACATAGCCTTTGAAGCGTTTGGCGCCGGCATTCCAACTGCTGACGTGGCCGTCCGGATCCAGCATGTAGATGGCATAGTCGTTGATTCCGGAAATCAAGTAGCGGTAATACCGCTCTTCCATCGCCGATTTTTCTTGTTTTTTATCGTCATTCATCGCGCATACCGGCAGTCAGACAACTACATTTACCCAAATCCACTAGATCATACACCGAGAGCATTTTCTCGCCCACACAAGCGGCGCTGGCGGACTTTTCCCTGTATTTTCAAGCACATGGGTCCGGTGCGCGCCGATTGTGACATGCAGGCCATGGGGCGGGAAACCGCATGCGAAGCGGTATGCTTGTCGCTCAAAAGGTTTCTCATCGGCATTGATTTTCGCTCAGGATCAATTCCGCCATTTTGACTCTGACCCGATCGTCATTCCTTGGCGCCTCATGCGATAATTGCCGGATTTAATTCCGCACATCGATCAAGCGTTGCAGTATGGCGATCACGGTGTCGCCGCGTCCCTATCGCCCGCCGCGAAGCGTGCGGTATTTCAATGTAAAATATTGCACTTGCACTCCATCGACGACGTCCCGTCCACACCCATGACCCAGGATTCCATTCCTCTTGTTATCGACCTGTCGACCTGCGCCAAGGAACCGATCCGCACGCCCGGCAGCATCCAGCCCCATGGCTTCCTGCTGACGCTGTCGGAGGGCCTGGACGTGCTGCAGGCCAGCGCCAACGTGGCGGAGTGGACCGGCAGCGCCGTCGCCGACGTGCTGGGCCGCCCGCTGGAAGCGCTCATCGGTGCCGAAGCGATGGGACGGCTGGCGCCGGAACTGCCGTCGGCGCTGGGTCCGCGGCCGCTCTACCTGGGTATCGTGGAGATGGCCAACGGCCGCCATTTCGATGTGCTCGGGCACCGCTGGGACGGCCTCGTCATCGTCGAGTTCGAACTGGTGCAGCGCAGCGCGCCGGCCGACTTCCGCCACCTGTATCCGCTGATCGGCGACTTCCTGCTGAACGTGAACGATGCCGGCGACATCGCGTCGCTGGCGCGCCAGGCGTGCGAGCGCATCCGCGCGGTGACCGGCTACGGCCGCGTGCTGGCCTACCAGTTCGATACCGACGGCCACGGCAAGGTGGTGGCGGAATCGAAGGACGACGCCTACCACTCGTACATGGACCAGCACTTCCCGGCCTCGGACATCCCGGCCCAGGCGCGTGAACTCTACACGCTGTCGCGCATCCGCCTGATCCAGGACGCCGACTACGTGCCCGCGCCGCTGGTGCCGGCCGCGAACCCCGTCACCGGACGCGCCAACGACCTGTCGTTCGCCGCCCTGCGCAGCGTCTCGCCGGTGCACCTGCAGTAC
>DAMAFT010000260.1:0-6425 GCA_031995805.1 Massilia sp. | reverse complement strand
CTTCTACTACCTGAACCTGGTGACCGTGGCGCGCCTCGAGCGCAACCCGACCGTCAAGCAGGAAATCGTCCTGCGCGGCTTCGAGCGCGACATCCCGGCCGGCTTCCTGGTCTACCCGGCCAGCCAGGCCGCCGACATCACGGCGTTCAAGGCCTCGATCGTCCCGGTGGGCGAGGACCAGATCCCGATGATCGAGCAGTGCAACGAGATCGTGCGCCGCTTCAACCGCGACGCCGGCCGCGACATCCTGGTCGAGTGCAAGGCGATCGTGCCGGAAGTGGGCCGCCTGCCGGGCATCGACGGCAAGGCCAAGATGAGCAAGTCGCTGGGCAACACCATCAACCTGGGCGCCTCGGCCGACGAGATCCGCGCCGCCGTCAAGCAGGTCTACACCGACCCGCTGCACCTGAAGGTAGCGGACCCGGGCCACATCGAGGGCAACGTCGCCTTCACCTACCTGGACGCGTTCGACACCGACAAGGAAGGGCTGGCCGAGATGAAGGCGCACTACCAGCGCGGCGGCCTGGGCGACTCCGTTGTCAAGAAGCGCCTGGAAGGCATCCTGCAGGAACTGATCGGCCCGATCCGCGAGCGCCGCGAGGAGCTGGCCAAGGACAAGGGCGAAGTGCTGCGCATCCTGAAGGAAGGCACGTTCAAGGCGCGCGAAGTGGCGGCGCAGACGATGGACGAAGTGCGCAAGTCGCTGGGCCTGTCGTACTTCTGATCCGTTTCGCATCCGGATCGGGTAGCGGGATCCGGCACCTGCGGTAGCGCAAGGCAGCAACCTTGCGCTTCGCTCTACCCGTGTTATTTGTTTGGTGGCAATCTGCGGTTTTCCAACCTTGCGGGAGCCATTCGAATGAACAAGGGTCTGCGATTGACCGAGCAATGGATGCGGCGCGCCCTGTGGATCGTCGCCATCGTGTTCGCGGCGTTCCTGATCGGCCTGGGCGGCCAGGTCGTCGACAACATGATGTACATCGAGCCCATGCCCAGCGCGGAGCAGTTGGTCGACCCCGCCAGGGCCAGGCCGATCCAGGACGAGATCGGCCGCGCCAGGAGCGCGCACCGCGCGGCGAACCAGGTGCTGGCGCAGGCCGAGCAGAAGCACGAGGTCGCCAAGGCCAGCACGCGCAGCGCGCGCGCGGCATTCGACAACTGGCTGGCGACCCGCCGCACCACCGCGCGGCCGGACCAGGACAGCGAACTGATCGGACGCACGCGCCAGCTCGACGGCCTGGTGGCGGCGGAACGCGCGGCGCTCGCGGCGGTCGAGGCGCAGCAGCAGGCCGCGCTCGACGCCGACCAGGCCGAGGACCGCGCCGTCGCGGCGTATGAAGCGCTGCTCGCGCCGGCGCGGCACGAAGCCGCCCGCGCCGCCGAACGCGCCGAGCGCAAGGTGTTCCTGTGGCGCCTCGGCCTGACATTGCCGCTGCTGCTGGTGGCCGGCTGGCTGTTCAAGCACAAGCGCAACGCCACCTACTGGCCGTTTGCCTGGGGCTTCATCTTCTTCGCGCTGTTCGCGTTCTTCGTCGAGCTGGTGCCCTACCTGCCCAGCTACGGCGGCTACGTGCGCTACGGGGTGGGCATCGTCGTCACCGTGGTGGTGGGCCGGTATGCGATCCGCTGGCTGCATGCCTGGCTGGAGCGGCAGAAGGCATCCGAAGCCTTGCCGGAAGAAGAGCGCCGCACCGCGATGCGCTACGACGTGGCGCTGGAGCGCATCGGCAAGGGCCTGTGCCCGTCATGCGAGCGGGCCACGAATTTCAAGGACAAGACGCTGAACAATTGCCCGCATTGCGGGATCGGCCTGTTCGACCGCTGCGGGACGTGCCGGACGCGCAAGAATGCGTTCATGCGCTACTGTTTTTCGTGCGGGGCGGCGGCGAATGCGAGCCTGGCTGACTGAGCGTGAAAGACCAGTGCCGTCAAACGATGGGGTCCCTGCGCAGGCAGGGACCCCATCTCGCATGCACTGCCGTCATGCGCGCATTGGATCCCCGCCTGCGCGGGGATGACGCGCCGTGCTCAGTCCTTCAGGTCCGCCGGCACCTTGCCGCCATTCGCCGCCAGCTTGTTCATGACCTGGCGGTGCAGCCAGATGTTCATGCTGGCCGAATCGTTGGTGTCGCCCGTGTAGTGCAGCTCGGCCGCCAGCGCCTTGCGCGCCTGCAGGCTGCTGTCCAGGCCCAGCAGCTTGAGCAGGTCGACGATCGAGGTGCGCCAGTTCAATTGCTGGCCCGATTGCTGCTGCATGGTGGCCAGCACCTGTTCCACGTCGACCTGCGGCACCGGCGCGGCCGGAGCGGGGGCGGGCGCCGGCACGGCTTGCGGCGTGCTCGGCGCGGTCGGGGCCGTGCCAGCCGGGGCCGGCGCCTGGGCCTGGGTGGTTGCCGGCGCGTTGGCCGGATGCTTCGATGGGAAGATCTTGTGGAAAATATCGCCCAGAATGCCCATGTTTCCTCCTTTGTCGGTTGCGGGTGGTGTGGTGTTGCCTTGGTTGTCGTTGCGTTTCTGCAGGCCCTGCGCCATATAGCCCAGCGCGACCGCCAGCGCGGCGCCGCCGACCGTCTTGACGAGCGTCGGATGGGCGGCGTAGAACGCGCCCATGCGGTCGACGATGCCAGGGTTCTGCTGTTCGGCCTGGGCCGCGATTTCCTGCACCTGCTGGGGCGACAGCTGCGCCGCCTGTTCCGGCGTGACCTGCGGCTGGCCGCCGCCGGCCAGTTTCGCCAGGGCGCCGCCGGCGATCGAGGCCAGCGCACCCGGCGCCAGTCCGCCGATCAGCTGGTTGAGCATGCCGGCGCGCTGTTCCGCATTACTGTTGCCGAACAACTGGCCGATCATTTGCGGAAACGGCGGCGTCTGGTCGGAACGCAGCGCCTGCGTCACGCCGTGGGCCAGCGCATCGAGCGGCGAGTTCTGCGCCACCCGGTCGAAATCGTTCTCGGCCTGGTTCGCGTGGCTGTTCGCGTTGGCGCCGAGATATTGCTGCAGCAGGTTTCCCAAATCAAAACCCATATCGTTCTCCCATGATGAAACCGGAGGAAGAGGATAGGACATGCACGCCGCCGATTCCGTTCGCTGACGAACCCATCATCCATGCTCGGCTTGCCATGTAGACATTCCAGATGCCGCCACGTAAGCTGGTGCCCGCACATCCGACATTTTTCGAGGAGCCGACATGTGGCCCTATCCCAGAGTCCTGGCGCACCGCGGCGGCGGCACGCTGGCGCCGGAAAACACGCTGGCCGGCTTGCGCTGCGGCATGGCCGCGGGTTTCCGCGCCGTCGAATTCGACGTCATGCTGGCGCGCGACGGCATCCCCGTCCTGATGCACGACCCGGGCTTCGGCCGCACGGTGGCCGGCAGCGGCAGCGTGGCCGGCCACGACGCCGCGGACCTGGCGCGCATGGATGCCGGCGCCTGGTGCGGTCCCGCGTTCGCGGGCGAGCCGGTGCCGCTGTTCGACGACTTCGCCCGGACCTGCAAGGCGCACGGCGTCTGGATGAACGTCGAGATCAAGCCGGCGCCCGGCCACGACGCCGCCACCGGCCGCACGGTGGCGCGCATGGTCGCGGCGCTGTTTGCGGCCGAACTCGCGGCCGAACTCGCGGCGGGGGCGGTGGCGCGGGTGCCGTTGCTGTCCTCGTTCAGCGAACCGGCGCTGCTGGCGGCCCGCGACGCGGCGCCGACCGTGCCGCGCGCGCTGCTGCTGGAGGCGCTGGCGCCCGGCTGGAAGGAACGCGCGCAGGCCTTGGGCGCGGTGGCGCTGCACGTCGACCATCGCGCCCTCGATGCGGCGCTGGCGGCGGCCGTCAAGGCGGCGGGCTTCGGCCTGTTCTGCTACACCGTCAACGATCCGGCGCGCGCCCGCACCCTGCTGGACTGGGGCGTGGACGGCTTCTGCACCGACCGCATCGACCTGATCGGGCCGGATTTCGCCGGGTAACGTCAATAAGCCGGCGTTGACTATAAAGAAACGCGACCGCTTGTCGTTAAGGACAGATTACCGTGATCTCGTCCGAAGGCGGCATGTCCCTGTCGATCCGTAACAATGCGTTGTCGTTGATGGCGCAGCACAAGTATGCCGAGCATGTGAACGACGCCAATACCCTGATCGCCAGGCTGGCGTCGGGCGCGCGCATCGGCGGCGCCGCCGACGACCCCGCCGGCCAGGCGCTGGCCGCGCGCATGACGTCGGGCCTGAAAGGCATGAGCGAGGCCATGCGCAACATCAGCGACGCCACCTCGATGCTGCAGGTGGCCGAGGGCGCCATGCGCAACGTCACCGACAGCCTGCAGCGCCTGCGCGAACTGGCGGTGGCGTCCGGTAACGCCTCCTACACGGACGGCGACCGCGCCACGCTGCAGCACGAAGCCGGCCAGATCCTGCAGCAGATCACCCAGGTCGGCCGCGAGACCGAGTTCAACGGCCAGGCCGTGTTCGCCCAGGAAACCACCAGCATCGGCGGCGACGGCAAGGTGCGCAACGTGCTGGAGGGCCTCAGGACGGGCTGGCTGGGCGCGTCCGAAGACCTGGTGCGGCAGTACTATGGCATCGAGGGCAAGGGGGCGAAGCTGACCGTCAACCTGGAGGATTCCGACGGCGCCGGCGGCGTGCTGGCGTCCATTTCGGGCAACCGCGCCGAGATGGCGCTGAACATCGACATGGCCGATTTCGGGGTTGCAGCCGGCGCGGCTGCGGCCGACGGCGGCACGGCGCCGCAGTACAGCGACCGCGTGATCGCGCACGAGATGGTGCATGCCGTCATGCTGAGCGGCACCAGCTTCGACTTCAACGGCGCCGACTGGTTCGCCGAGGGCACCGCCGAGCTGATCCAGGGCGCCGACGAGCGCCTGGCCGGCGACATCGTCGCGGCCGGTGGCGTGGACAACGTGGTGGCCGGCTTCCAGGACGCGTACAAGTATTCGGGCGGCTACGCGGCCAGCCGCTACATGCACGACCAGCTCAAGGCCATCGGCGTGGACGGCGGCATCAAGGGCGTGATGCAGTACATGGGCGGGCACATGGACGCCGACCTGAGCACGGCATTGAACGTCGTCAGCAAGGGCAAGTACGCGAGCGTCGGCGCCTTCGAGGACGACTTCCTGGCCAACGGGGCGAACTACATCAATACCAGGATGGATTTGCACAATGCCGATACCGGCGCCATCGGCGGCCTCGATGCCGACGCCGGCCCGGCGCGCTCGGCGCGCGACGTGGTGCAGGACGCGGCCATGACGTCGTCGGCGCGGCCCTTGCGCAATTTCGACGTGGTCATGCCGGAGAACGGCGGCCATACCAACACCCGGCGCGTGCAGGTGCAGGCCGGCGCCGACGCCGCCGACTTGATCGAGCTGCAATTCTCGGCCATGAATGCATCGGCCCTGGGCCTGGCCGACCTCGACATGCGCAATACCGCCGTGGCCCTGTCGCGCATCGACGAGGCGATCGATTTCGTCGACCGCCAGCGGGTGGCGGTGGGCGCCTCGAGCAACCGGCTCGACCTGGCCTCGGCGAATGCCCAAACGATGTCGGTGAACCTGGAGACGGCGCGCGACCGCATCCAGGACGTCGACTACGCCAGCACGACGGTCAAGCTGACGCGGGCGCAGATCCTGCAGCAGGCGGCATCGGCCATCCTGACCCAGGCCAACGGCGAGCCGCGCGCGGTGCTGGCGCTGCTGCGCTGATTTTTGCGTTTTGCCCTCAAGAAAGCCGGTCGGGCGTCGTTAAGAAAGGGAAACCTTTTTATCCTGTCCCCGCGATGAACAACGACTCCCTGCCGTTCGACCTGCACCACGAATCCGCCGCTCCCGCGGACGAAGCCGCGCGGCTGATCGCCAGGCTGATGGCGGGCGCCCGCCCGCCGGCACGGGACGAGCGCGATGCCCAGCGTGCTGGCGCGCGCCAGCGCCTGCTGCAGCAGGCGGCGGCGTCGGTCATGACGCAGTCGGGCGGGGGCTTGCCGTCGAACGTGCTGGCGTTGCTGCGCTGATTCAGGGCTAGTGTCGTTTTACCCCGGCTTCGTGGGCGGGTGCGCGGGCGAGGAGGGCGCGTATCGCCGCGTAGGCGGCGCATGCCGTGGCGTTTTTCACGCGGCGGCGGACTAGCCGCCTACCCTACGCTATAATCGATTTTCTTTTATAGCATGCTGCCCTCATTCGCCCTTACGACATGAAATCCTCCGAAATTCGCGAGAAGTTCCTCAAGTTCTTTGAATCCAAAGGCCACACCATCGTCCGCTCCAGCCCCCTCGTGCCGGGCAACGACCCGACGATGCTGCTGACCAACAGCGGGATGGTGCAGTTCAAGGACGTGTTCCTGGGCCTGGATACGCGCCCGTACAAGCGCGCCACCACCGTGCAGCGCTGCGTGCGCGCCGGCGGCAAGCACAACGACCTGGAAAACGTCGGCTACA
>DAMAFT010000259.1:0-6428 GCA_031995805.1 Massilia sp. | reverse complement strand
CGGCGAACGCAGCGTGTTCCGCGAAGTGAAACCCTTCCTGTGGCAGGAAGAACATGGGAAGCGGCGCATGCAGGCCATCGTCAAGGACGGCAAGGTGGTGCGCCTGGGTATCGAGCCCTATGTGTTCGCCTTCGTGTTCGAGCCGGTGCCGTTCATGGCCGGCACCACCGTCACGGTGTTGCTGGCGCTGGCCCTCGGCGTCGCGCTGTTCACCATGCTCCTGTGGCCCGTGGCCGCCGTGCTGCGGCGCCGCCACGGCGTGGCGCCGCCCGGCCGGGCAATGACGTGGGTGCGCATCGCCTGCTGCCTGGCGATCGGCGCCATCGGCCTGTGGACGGCCACCATCGCCGTGATGGGCAACGACGGCGACGTCAGCCAGCTGCTGCCGCTGGCGCAGTCGGTGAGCCTGGTGGCCTTCGTGGGCGGCCTGCTGGCGGCGCTGTGGCATGCGCGCACGGCGCTGCGCACCGGCCGGCGCGCCGGCAAGGGCATGGCGCTCGCCTGGGTCGCCTCGTTCGCGGTGCTCGTGGCGGTGGGCCTGGCCCATCACCTGCTGAGCTTCAACCAGTACTACTGAAAGCCATCCGATGAAAGCACGCATCCCCACCACGTTCCTGTCCGGCGCAGCGCTGCTGCTGTGCGCGGCGCTGGCCCTGCCGTCGTTCGCGGCCGATCCGAAGCAGGTCCCGGCCGACCCGGCGCCCGTGCCCGCGGCCGCCAAGAGTCCGAAGGAGCGGGCGCAAGCGGCGCTGCGGAAGGACCGCATCCCGGACGGCCCGCTGCCCGAGGCGCCGGCGGCAGCGCCGGCATCCGACGGCGCTGCCGCCGGCGCCACCCACGCCCTCGACGCCGCCGACCTGGGCGCCTGGCTCGACGGCCGCGTGCCGTACGCGCTCAAGAGCGGCGACATCGGCGGCATGGTCATCAGCGTCGTCAAGGACGGCAAGGTGCTGCTGCAGAGGGGCTACGGCATGGCCGACGTGGCGGCGAAGGTCCCGACCGACCCGGCGACCACGCTGATGCGCATCGGCTCGACCTCGAAGCTGTTCACCTGGACCGCGGTGATGCAACTGGTCCAGCAGGGCAAGATCGATCTCGACCGCAACGTCAACGACTACCTCGACTTCAAGATCGCCGAGCCCTACGGCAAGCCGGTCACCATGCGCCACCTGATGAACCACCGCGCCGGCTTCGAGGAAGGCTTGAAGGACCTGCTGTCCTACGATCCGCAGCGCTCCCCCAGCACCGAGCGCTACCTGAAGGACCATCCGCGCCCGATGCTGTTCGCGCCGGGCACGGTGCCGGCCTATTCGAACTACGGCGTCGCGCTGGCCGGCTACATCGTGCAGCGCGTCTCGGGCGAGCCGTTCGAGGCCTACGTCGAGCGCCACATCTTCCGGCCGCTGGGCATGACGCACTCCACCTTCGTGCAGCCGCTGCCGGCCGGTTTCCCGGGCACGATGTCGAAGGGCTACCGCAGCGCCGGCGAGCCGCCGTCCGAGTTCGAGATGGTCATCACGGCGCCGGCCGGCAGCGTCACCACGACGGCCGCCGACATGGCCCGCTTCATGCTGGCGCACCTGCAGCAGGGCAGCCTGGACGGCTACGCGATGCTGGATCCGGCGACGACGGCGCGCATGCACGGCGCCACCGAGTCGGCGCCGGAAGGCTTCGCCCGCATGGCGCACGGCTTCTTCCTCGCCACGCAGAACGGGCGAACCGTGCTCGGCCACGGCGGCGACACGGTGGTGTTCCATACCGAACTGAACCTGCTGCCGCAGGAAGGCGTCGGCATCTTCTTCAGCTTCAACAGCCGCGGCAAGGAGTCGTCCGTGTACGGCGCGCGCAAGGAACTGTTCGACGGCTTCATGGATCGTTACTTCCCGGGCGCCGCCACGGTGACGCCGCCGGCGCTGGCCACGGCCAGGGCCGACGCGCTGAAGATCGCCGGCCGCTACGAGGGGTCGCGCCGCGTCGAGCACGGCTTCCTCAGCGTGCTCTACCTGCTGGAGCAGACGGTGATCGCCGCCACGCCCGAGGGCACGATCAAGGTGCCGGACCCGATTGTCGGCGGCCTGGTCGAGTTCCGCGAGATCGCGCCCCAGGTATGGCGCAGGATCGGCGGCGCGCAGACGCTGATGCTGACCGAGGTGGGCGGCGTGAAGACCGTGGTCGACAGCGAGAACCCGGTATCGGTGCTGCAGGAAGCCTCGTTCCTGCGTTCGGCCTCGTTGAACCTGACCGTGCTGTCGCTGTCGGTGCTGGTGCTGCTGGCCACGCTGGCCATGTGGCCGCTGGGCGCGCTGCTGCGCCGCGCCGACCGCGCCGTCAGCGGCGCCTCGCCCGCGTTGCGCCGGCTGCGCCTGGTGCAGCGCGTGGCCGTCGCCGTGGCGCTGGCCTGGCTGTTCGTCTGGTTCCTGCTGATCCAGCCGGTCCTGGTCACCGACCTGCGCCTGTACAGCTACGCCAACGACTGGCTGGTGGGCCTGGTCGAGGCGAGCGGCCTGCTGGCGGTGGCCGCCGCGGCGGCCGGCGCCTGGGCGGCCTGGCGCATGTTCCGCGTCGACGCCTCGCCGCTGGCGCGTACCTGGAGCGTGCTGGTGGCGCTGGCCCTGCTCGGCCTGCTGTGGGTGGGCGCCGTCGGCCAGCTGCTGACCTGGAACCTGAACTACTGAGCGGCGGAGCGATGAACGACACCACGCTGGATACCGCCATGGCGCGCGCCGCGCCGCGCGGCCCGGGACGCAACGCCGCGATCGGCCTGATCATGCTGGCGCTGTTCACCGGCACGGCCGCGCGCTACGTGCTCAGCCCGATACAGGAACTGGTGAAGGCCGACCTCGGCCTGGGCGACAACCAGGTCGCCCTGCTGCAGGGCCTGGCGCTGGCGCTGCCCACGGCCTTGATCTCGCTGCCGATGGGGCGCCTGGTCGACCGCACCCGGCGCAACCGCCTGCTGGCGACGCTGGCGCTGCTGTGCGGCGCCGGCAGCGTGCTGGGCGCCCTGGCGCAGGACTTCGCCACCGCCTTCGTCGCGCGCATGATGATCGGCGCGGCGGTGGCGGCGGGGCAGCCGGCGGCATTGTCGCTGGTGGCCGACCTGACCGAGCCCGCCGTGCGCGGCCGCATGGTCACCCTGATCTCGCTCGGGCAGGTGGCGGGCAGCACGGTGGCCTATGCGCTGGCCGGCATGCTGCTGGCCTGGCTGCCGGCCGCCGTGCCTGCCGGCGGTCTGCTTGCCGGCCTGGCGCCCTGGCGCCTGGTGCTGCTGGCGTTCGCGGCCGCCGTGCTGGCGTCCAGCGTCGCGCTGCTGTTCCTGCGCGAACCCGCGCGCCGCGAGGCGGGGGCGCAAGCCGCGACGGAATTGCGCGCGGCCCTGCGCGCCCTGTGGGGCTACCGGCGCTTCCTGCTGCCGCTGGCGGCCGGCATGGTCACCATCGGCATGGCCGATGCCGCGGCCTCGATCTGGGCCGTGCCCATCCTGACCCGCAACTTCCACCAGACGCCGGCCGACTTCGGCGCCTGGATGGGCATGCTCAACCTGGTGTCCGGCATCGTCGGCGCGGTGCTGGGCGGCGTGACGGCCGACATCGGCCAGCGCCGCCGCGGCCACGGCGGCGCACTGGTCGGCGCGCTCGCCGGCGCCGCGCTGTCGATCCCCGCCGCCCTGTTCGCCGTCGCGCCGGGCGTCGGCTGGTTCGCCATCCTGCTGGCGCTGCTGCTGACGGCCGGCGCCTGCGCCAACATCGCCGCCACCTCGGCCGTCATGGTGGTGCTGCCGAACCGCCTGCGCGGCACCTGCCTGAGCCTCCTGGTGGCGTGCATCGCGCTGGTCGCCTTCGGCATCGCGCCGCTGCTCGTCAGCCTGGGCGCCCGCGCGCTGGCGCGCGACGCCGACCTCACCGTGCCGCTCGCCTGCGTGGGCGTCGCCACCAGCATCCTCGCCACCTTCGCCTTCGCGCGCGCCATGCGCGCCGCCGGGCACGCCACACCATCGGATCCAACACCATCGGAGCCAACGCCATGACGCCAAGCATCCATCCGCAAGATTCCGCCGCCGTTCCCGAGGTCGACCTCGCGGCGCTCGACAAGCTGTTCGAACCGGTCAACCGCGGCGACGCGCCGGGCCTGGTCGTCGGCATCGCATTGAACGGCGCCATCGTGTACCGGCGCGGCTTCGGCCTGGCCAGCCTCGAGCACGGCGTCGCCAACACGCCCTGGACGCGCATGCGCATCGGCTCCACCAGCAAGCACTTCGCCAGCCTGGCGGCGCTGCTGCTGGCCGAGGAGGGCAAGCTCGACGTCGACGCCGGCGTGCGCCGCTGGCTGCCCGAGCTGCGCGCGCCGGACGATCCCGCGCACGAGCCGACGCTGCGCCAGTTCATGGCCCACACCAGCGGCCTGCGCGACAGCCTCGACGTCGGCTTCCTGGCGTCCGGCATGACCATCAAGCCGAAAGGCGACTCGCTGGACGTGCAGGTGCGCCAGCGCGACGTCAATTTCCTCCCGGGCGACAAGCAGATCTACAACAACGGCGGCTACCACCTGCTGGCGCTGGCGATCGAGCGCGCCGCCGGCATGCCGTTCGAAGACTTCCTGAAAGAGCGCCTGTTCGACCCGCTGGGCATGCGCGACACGCGCTCCATCCCCAGCGACTTCGAGATCCATCCGGGCATGGCCACGATGCACGTGGCGCAGCCGGACGGCGGCTGGCGCCGCGGCATCTTCCCCAGCGAGGAAGTGCGCGCCGAAGGGGCGATCGTCTCGACCGTGGACGACATGCTGCGCTGGCTCGCCAACCTGCGCGGCCCGCACCTTGTCGGCAGCGCCGCCAGCTGGACGCAACTGAAGACGCCGGCGCGCCTGAACAACGGCGCCGTCAACGGCTACGCGCTGGGCCTGCAGGTCGAGAATTACCGCGGCGTCGAGGTGATCCACCACGGCGGCACCGTGATCGGCGGCACCTGCCAGATGCTGACGGTCCCCGAGCATGCGCTCGACATCATCGTCATCGCGAACGGCGCGCCGGTCAGCGTGGCCGAGCTGGCCAACCGCGTCGTCGACCTCGTGCTGGGCGATGCGATCCTGGCGCAGCCGGCGCCCGCCATGGCCGAGTGCGAGCGCTTCAAGCCGCTGGTCGGCGCCCGCTACGCCTCGCCGGCGGCCGACATGGTGTTCGGCTTCGGCGATGCCGGCGGCAAGCTGGGCTTCGTGATCCACAATTCGCCGCCGATCCCGGCGCGCGCGGAGGCGGGCTCGCTGTACCTGGAATTCGGCCGCGTCGTGACCGGCCCGTACCGCGTCATCGCGGAGCCGCTGGCCGCGGATGCGGCGGCGCCGGACACGCTGCAGCTGGAAGACGGGGGCACCATGCGGACCCTGGCGCGCCTGCCCGCCGAGCCGCCGCCGGTGGCCGACGCCGGCCGCGCGCTGGTGGGCCGCTACCACGCGCCCGACCTCGACGCCCACGCCGAGATCGCGTTCGACGGCGACGTCCTGCAGATGCGCGTGGCCGGCGCCCACGGCCCCAACACGATGACCCTGGCGCCGTATTCCGACGACGTGTTCGGCTGGAACTTCACCGGGCAGCTCGCGCCGCTGGGCGGCACCATCGCCGTCGAGCGCCGCGACGGCCAGGTCGTGGGCCTGCGCATGAACACGCTGCGCACCCGTCACATGCATTTCGTGCGCGTCGAGGAGCAATGATCATGAAACTGTTCGTCGCCTGTCTCGTCACCGAGACCAACACCTTCGCCGCCGCCCCCACCGGCCTGGGCGGCTTCGAGGAATTCGGCGTCTACCACGGCGACGCCAGCCGCCGCGATCCGCACGGCACGGGCGCCCTGACGCGCTTCGTGCGCGAACTGGCCGAAGCCGACGGCAACGCCGTCGCGGAGAGCCTGAGCACCTTCGCCCAGCCGGCCGGGCGCACCGTGCGCCACGTGTACGAAGCCTTCCGCGACGAGATCCTGGCCGACCTGCGCGCCGCCATGCCGGTCGACGCCGTGCAACTGCTGCTGCACGGCGCCATGGCCGCCGACGGCTACGACGATTGCGAGGGCGACCTGGCCCACCACATCCGCGCCGTCGTCGGCCCCGGTGTGCCGATCGGGATGGAACTCGACCTGCACTGCCACTTCACCGACCTGATGCAGATGTCAGCCGACGTCATCGTCGCCTTCAAGGAGTATCCGCATACCGATGCCGAAGAGCGGGCGCGCGAGCTGTACCGGATCCTGGTGGACGCCGTCGGCGGCCGGGTGCGGCCGGTGACCGAAGTCTTCGACTGCAGGATGGTGGGCCTGTGGCACACGACGCGCGAACCGATGCGCGGCTTCGTGGCGCGCATGCAGGACGCCGAGCGCCGCCCCGGCGTGCTGTCGGTGTCGCTGGGCCACGGCTTCCCCTGGGGCGACGTGCCGGAGGCG
>DAMAFT010000258.1:0-6447 GCA_031995805.1 Massilia sp. | reverse complement strand
ACGACGTCGTGAAGGTGTCGTACCAGGTACCGTCGACCGGCGGCGTGGTCCAGGACGCGTCCGGCAACGATGCCGCGCCCGTGACCGATACGAGCGTGACCAACAACTCGGGCGATACGCTGGCCCCCACCTTCGTCTCGGCCGCCGTCAACGGCCGCACGCTGGTGATGAGCTACAACGAAGCGCTGGATGCGGCGCATGCGCCTGCGGCGTCCGCCTTCGTCGTCAAGGTCGGCAATGCCACGGTGGCCGTCAGCGGCGTCGTCGTCGATGCCGCCACCAAGACCGTGACGCTGACGCTGGCCTCGAGCGTGCAGAACGGCCAGTCGGTGACGGTGTCGTACACCGACCCGACCGACGGCAACGATGCCAACGCGATCCAGGATGCGGCCGGCAACGATGCCGCCAGCATCGCGGCCAAACCGGTGACGAACAACACGCCGGCCGTGGTGACGCCGCCGGTGGTCACGCCGCCGACCGAAACCACGGTCGACGGCGTCAAGGTGGTGTCGGAACAGGTCGTCAATCCGGACGGCAGCACGTCGACCAAGGTCACCATCCCGACCGTGACCGCATCGCGCGACGAGCAGGTCGGCAACAACACCCTGGCCGACATCCCGCTGGCCCAGAACGCATCGGGCGGCAACATCCTGCTGGCCCAGCTGCCGGTCGGCTACGGCATGACCACCTCGGGTTCGGGCATCAAGACGGCCGGCGACTCGCTGACCGACCTGATCCGCGAGATCAAGGCGCACACGGCGGCCGGCTCGGCCGACCAGAACGCGCTGACGGGCGGCGGTAGCGGCTTCCTGGGCGATCTCGCTTCCAGCACCAACCTGCTGGTGCAGACCATCGTGCCGACCGCCAGCGGCAACACCGCGTCGGGCCAGCCGTTGGCGATCACGGGCATTCCGTCCGCACCCGGTAATCCGCTCACGGCGATCGTGCTCGACGCGTCCAGCCTGCCGGCCGGCACGCACATCACGCTCGACAATGTCGAGTTCGCGGCGATCATCGGCGCCGTGAACGTCAGCGGCGGCGCCGGCTCGCAAAAGGTGTGGGGCGACGGCGCCAGCCAGACCATCTTCCTGGGCGAAGGCGACGACACCCTGCACGGCGGCGCCGGCAACGATACCGTCGGCAGCGCCGGCGGCAACGACCACGTGTATGGCGACGAGGGCGACGACGTCGTGTTCGGCGGCATCGGCGACGACTACGTGGACGGCGGCAGCGGCCGCGACGTCGCCCTGTACAGCGGCGCCGGACGCGACGGCTACAGCCTGCGCGTGAAGGACGGCCACCTGGTGATCAAGGACCTGCACGGCACCGACGGCACCGATACCGTCGTCGACGTCGAGGTGCTGCGCTTCACCGGTGTCGCGGCCGACACGACGGCGCGCGGCACGGTGGCGCGCCTGATCGAGGCGGCCAGCGGCGCCAAGGCGACCGACGCCACGATCGACCTGTGGATCGATGCGCTGGGCAAGGGTACGAACCAGGCCGACGTGGCGCGCAGCCTGCTGTCGGCCAACGGCCTGGACAAGCTGGGCAACGGCGACTTCATCGACGCCCTGTACCACAACGTGCTGGGCCGCGACGCCGATGCGTCCGGCAAGGCGGCCTGGGTCGCGGCCCTGGACGCCGGCAAGGTGGACAAGGCCGGTGCGGCGCTGATGATCGTCGATTCGGCCGAGAAGATCGCGCAGGGCCGGTCGGTCGACCTGGACTTCAACCACAGCGACGTGGGCACGCTGGTGCGCATGTACGAGACGTTGTTCGCGCGCCATGCGGACGAGGGCGGCCTGAACTTCTGGATCGGCCTGCACGAGTCGGGCGCCAGCCTGACGCAGGTGGCGGACTGGTTCGTCGGCTCGAACGAAGCGGCGGCGCAGTACGGCAACCTGACGGACGCCCAGTTCGTCGATGCGCTGTACCACAGCGCGTTCGACCGGACCGGCAGCGCCGCCGAGCAGAAGTTCTGGCTCGACGGCCTGGCTTCGGGCCAGCTGGACCGCGGCGACGTGCTGCTGGGCTTCGCCGATGCGCAGGAAATGCTGACGCTGGTGGGCGAGATCAATACCAGCATCCCGACCGTCTGATCGACGGCTTCGCAGCGAAAGCCGCCGACGCGTGACAGCGCCGGCGGTTTTTTTTTAGAAGTCGGCAGTGGCCGACAGGCGGAAGGTGCGCGGTGCGCCGGCCAGCAGGTAGCCGCCCAGCGCCGGGGTGACGTCGCGCCAGTAGAACTTGTCGAACAGGTTTTCCGCGCGGGCGCGCAGCGTGACGGTCGTCGCGCCCATCCTGAGGCCATAGGAGGCGCCCAGGCCGAACACGTGGTAGTCGGGCACGAACACGCGGTTCTCGACGTCGAACGCCTTCTTGCCCGCATACTGCCAGGTGCCGTCGAGCTTCAGGCCGGGCATTTGCGGCACCGCGTAGGCGATCCAGGCCGTGGACTTGAAGGCGGGGACGTCGGTGACGCGCTTGCCGTCGATGCTGGCCTGGCCGGTGCCGGTCTGGCGCGTGTTCAGCGCCATCAGCGACAGACTCCAGTCGAGGTCGCGCGTGGCCTTGCCCTGGGCCGCCAGTTCCAGGCCGCGGTGCGTCTGTTCGCCGTTGCGCACGTAGACGTTGGCCGCATCCGTGTATTCCAGGCCTTGGCGGATCTGGAACAGCGCCGCCGACAAGTCCAGCACGCTGCCCAGCGCGGCCTTGGCGCCCAGCTCGACCTGGCGCGAGCGCTGCGGCGCCAGCATCTGGTTCTGGTTGGCCGTCTCCATCGGCGCGATGCCGCCGTTCTGCAGGCCGTGGCTGAACGAGGCGTAGACGTTCCAGTCGCGCGCCGGACTGGCCACCAGCGCGACCTGGGGCAGCGTGAACGCATGGGAGCTGGCGACCCGGCTGGCGCTGTCGGCCACGTACTCGCTGCGCTCGATCTTCACGTGGCGCAGGCCGACGTGCAGGCTGAACTGCTGCGACAGGCGCACGATGTCCTGCGCGAACAGCGCGCTTTCCTCGTCGCTGCGGCGCTCGAATACCGGGCCGGTGACGCGGTCTGCGGCAACCGGCGGGGTGACCAGCGGATGCCAGATATTGCTGTAGCCGACGTAGTCGTAGACGTAGTCGCCGAAGCGATCGTGGCGCTCCGAGTACGAGGCGCCCACGGTCAGGTCGTGGCGCAGCGCACCGGTGGTGAAGCGCCCCTGCAGTTGCGCCTGCAGGCCCCACGGCGTCTTGCGCTCGCCGGTGCTCTGGTAGTCGTAGACGTCGTAGTCGCCGTTCGTGCAGTAGCCCGGGTAGTAGCCGTCGCCCTCGTTGCTGCAGCCGTAGGGGAAGGCCGTGTAGTCGTCGCGCTCGAACCAGTGCCTGTTGGCGGCGACGGTGGCCGTCCATGCCGGCGCCAGCCGGTATTCGAAACGCAGGCCGACGTTGCCGTCCTTGGTGGTCACCGGGCGGGTCCAGGGCTGGTCGTTCAGCAGCGCCTTGGCCGACACGGCGGTGGGCAGGGTCTCGTTGCGGACCAGCTGGTAGCCCGGCGCCGTGATCTGGGCCTTGCGCTGGTAGTCCATGTCCAGCTGCAGCAGGGCGTCCGGCGTCAGCTGCCAGTCGAACGCGCCGGAGACGAACTGGCGGTCGCCGTTGGCGCCGCGCACGTAGGAGTGCAGGTCGGCCGCGGCGGCGTTGATGCGGTAGCCGAAGCGGCGGTCCTCGAAGCGGCCGCCGAGGTCGATTGCGCCGTACAGCGTGCCGCGCTCGCTGACTTCGACGGTGGCCGAGCGCAGCGGCGCGCTGGTCGGGCGCTTGGTCACGTAGTTGACGATGCCGCCCGGCGCGGCGATGCCGGCCGTCAGGCCGGCCAGGCCCTTGAGGATCTCGAGGCGTTCCTTGTTTTCCAGCGGGATCTGGCTGTCGCCGGGAATCGCGAACCCATCCTTGCGGTAGCTGTAGTTGTTGTCCAGGGCGAAGCCGCGGATCGAGAACTGCTCGGCATAGCCGACCGCATTGTAGGCGTCGCTGACCGATGCGTCGAAGCGTACCGCCTCGGTGCTCGAGCGGATCGACAGGTCTTGCATCTGCGTGCGACCGATGGCCGTGATCGACGCCGGCGTGTCGAACAGCGCGGCTTCGCCGAAGCCGCCGACACTGGCGCGGTCGGCGGCGATGAAGCGGTTGCCGGTGACGACCACTTCGGCCACCGGGGCGTGGTCCTGCGCCAGGGCGAAGGAGGGGAAGGCCTGCACGATGGCGCAGGCGAGAAGGGAATGCTTGAGTCTCGGGTTCATGGTTTGCTCGTCTTCGCGCGCCGCTGCCGGCGCGCTGCTTTTATCGGTAAAAGCCGGAGCCAACGGGGGGAAGGGCAAACAAGGATGGGAGCTGCTTTGCGCGCTTTCCTTCGCTGGCATTATCCAGATCAGGTACGAAGGGTATTTCTCACCCGGAAGCGAACTCCCAGGACCCCTAGCGAAGGCGCGAGTGTAACACGGCGCGCGCCGTTGTGGTGCGTTTGTTAATGGCCGGTGCGGTGCCTCACGCCGGTTCGAGCTGCGTGGCGGCTCGTTCGACCTGCACGGGCGCCTGCAGCAGGTGCCGCTGCAGCACCGCGTGCGCCGACTCGCCGATCGCGCGCCAGTGCTCGCGACGCTGGGCCGCGCGCTTGCGGTGCTTGGACGGCATCTCGGACAGCGGCTTGACGTAGAACGGCAGCGCGATCAGGTAGCCTTCGCGCCCGGGCATCTCGACGCCGCCGAGGATCTTCCAGAAACCGTCGTAGGCGTTCGCGAAATGCTTGTCGGGCGCCGGGTCGTAGGCGATGTGGCACTCGCTGCGGATCGCCACCACGCGGTCGATGCCGACGGCCTGCGCGATGCCCTGCATGGCCGCGAAACAGAAGAAGCTGGGCGAGTTGTTCGGGAAGGCGCGTTCGAAGGCCTCGAACGCGGCGCCGGAATCGACCCAGCGGCCCTGGTTGCGGGCAACGAAGGGCACGACCGGCACGTCGGTACCCAGCATGGCGCCGGGAAGCCAGCTGAAGGACAGGCGGTGCAGGCACTTGCCGTCGGCGACCAGGGCCACGGTGAGGTCGCCCTCGGCATTGCTGCGCGACGCCATCTCGAGCTGGATCGCGAAACGGCTGCCCTCGGCCTCGTGCTCCCACAGCGCCAGCCGGCGCTCGCCGTAGACGGCCTGCAGGTAGGCGGCGTCGAACGTGGCCTGCTCGAATCGGTAGTGGCTCAGCACCGCCTGCACGCGCCGGCGCGCGCCCATGCCCTTGACGAGGTAGTCGCGGTGGCTCAGGTGGTGGAAGGGGTCGTCGTTGGCCGGCGATGCCAGGTGCTCGCGGTAGACGCCGAGCTCGCACAGGCTGCGGTGGTCGCGGTACCAGGCCAGGACGCGCAGGCTGCGCAGGATGCCCAGGAGCCAGGAGGGGAAGCTGTACTGGCCGCGGCGGGCCATCCAGTGACGGGTGAGGTGAGCGAAAATCATCGCGCGCTCCGGAATACGTTATCGATCGGTCTGTCTCGCTCCGCCGGGGCGGAGGACTTGCTCAACAAAATGGTGTGTCAGGCGCGGTACGCCGGCACACACGAGATCGACGTCATCGGTAACGTTTCCCCAGTTTCGTTTTTGTTGTGAACATGTCTCTTGTTGTTAATCTTTTGTTAGGTAAGTTTCCAGATGCAAGACTAGCACGATTGCCGCGACGCAGATCGAAATCCTCATGAATAATTGAGTCAGACCGAACAAGATGAGGAGGGCACAACGATGTATGAACTTTTCTATTGGCCCACGATACAAGGGCGCGGCGAATTCGTGCGGCTGGCGCTGGAGGATGCGGGCGTGGACTACGTGGACGTGGCGCGCGCCCCGGGCGGCATGGCGCGCATGATCGCGGCGATGGACGGCGCCGACCATCCGTCGTACGCGCCGCCGTTCCTGAAGGGGGACGGCGTGACGGTCGGCCAGACCGCGAACATCCTGTTCTTCCTGGGCCAGCGCCATGGACTGGCGCCGCAGGACGAGCAGGGACGCCTGTGGGTCAACCAGATCCAGCTCACCATCGCCGACATGGTGGCCGAGGCGCACGACAGCCACCATCCGGTGGCGACCTCGCTGTATTACGAGGACCAGCGTCCGGAGGCGAAGCGCCGCAGCGCCGACTTCCTCGATACGCGCATCCCGAAGTTCTTCGACTGGTTCGAGGGCCTGCTGGCGCGCCCGGCGCCCAAGGACTACCTGCTGGGCGACGAGGCGACCTACGCCGACCTGTCGCTGTTCCAGCTGGTGGAAGGCCTGCGCTACGCCTTCCCGCACGCGTTGGCGCACCTCGATGCCAGCCATCCGCTGCTGGCGGCGCATCGCGCCCGGGTGGCGGCGCGTCCGCGCATCGCGGCCTACCTGGCGTCCAAACGGCGCCTCCCGTTCAACGAGGAGGGCATCTTCCGCCAC
>DAMAFT010000257.1:0-6447 GCA_031995805.1 Massilia sp. | reverse complement strand
AACTGGGAAGTGCTGGCCGAGCCGGTGCAGACCGTGATGCGCCGCTACGGCATCGAGAACCCCTACGAGCAGCTGAAGGAACTGACCCGCGGCAAGGGCATCACCCGCGAAGCGCTGCAGGAATTCATCGGCAAGCTGGCCATGCCGCAGGAAGCCAAGGACCTGCTGCTGGCCATGACCCCGGCCAACTACACGGGCCTGGCGGCGCAGCTGGCGAAGGCGATCTGAGCGTCGGGCGCAGCCGCGCATCCTGAAGAACCGGGGCGTGTCCCCGGTTTTTTTTCGCTTCGCCGCGCTGCGCAGGGCCGGCGGCATGCCATCTTTGTTCCATTAACTGAACAATGTTATCCGCCCAGCTGGCTTCCTGCCGATATTTGGAACCGTTAAAGTGCCTGCATGGCATGACACGCCGGCGCCGGGATTCGTGATAGTGTGCACGTGGAAATGCTCCGGCCTTCCAATGCCTGAAAACATTGGTAAGATTTGGTCCTAATTCGTACTATCAGCCCAGCAGGAGCCGCAGCATGCAGCAGCGCTACACCACCACCGCCATCGTGTTCCACTGGCTGATTGCCGTGCTGATCGTCGGCGCCTTCACCCTGGGCCTGGTGATGACGGACATTCCCGGCTTCTCGATGACCAAGCTGAAGTACTTTGCCTGGCACAAGTGGGCCGGCGTGACGGTGCTGGCGCTGGCCGCCCTGCGCCTGCTGTGGCGCCTGTTCCACCGCCCGCCCGCCCTGCCGGACGCCATGCCGGCCTGGCAGCGCGGCGCCGCCCACGGCCTGCACCACCTGCTGTACGTATTCATGTTCGCGGTGCCGCTGTCCGGCTATTTCTACACGCTGGCGGCCGGCTTCCCGGTCGTGTATTTCAACCTGTTCACGCTGCCGGTGCTGATCGCCAAGGACCCGGACCTGGCCGCGACGCTGAAGAACGTCCATTACTGGCTCAACATGGCCATGGCCGCCCTCGTCGTCCTGCACGTGCTGGCCGCCCTGAAACACACCATCGTCGACCGCGACGGCACCATGCGCCGCATGCTGCCCGGCCGTTCCCACTAAGGAGAAAACCATGCAAACCATCCGTACCGCCGTCGCGGCGCTCCTGGCCGGCACCGCCCTGGCCGCCGGCGCCGCCGCGCTCAAGACCGACGTCGCCCACAGCAGCGTCAGCGCCACCTTCAAGCAGATGAACGTGCCGGTCGAGTCGCCGTTCAAGAAATTCACCGCGGCCATCGACTACGACGCCGCGCACCCGGAAAAGGCGACGGCGCGCGTCGACATCGACACGGCGAGCTTCGACATCGGCCAGGCCGACTACAACAAGGAAATCGCCAAGAAGGAATGGTTCAACTCGGCCCAGTTCCCGAAGGCGACCTTCGTGTCGACCGCGATCAAGCCGGCCGGCGCCGGCAAGCTGAACGTGACCGGCAACCTGACCATCAAGGGCAAGACCGCCCCCGTGTCCTTCCCGCTGACGGTGAAGGCAGAAGGCGGCAAACAAGTGTTCGAGGGCCAGCTGCCGATCAAGCGCCTGACCTACAACATCGGCGAAGGCGAGTGGAAGGACACGAGCATGGTCGCCGACGACGTCGTCATCAAGTTCCGCGTCGCCGCGGGACAATAACAACCACCACCACCACAGAGGATCCAATATGAAACTGAAGCAACTGGGCCTGGCCCTGCTGGCCGCCACCCTCGCATCGGGCGCCTTCGCCGCCGATACCTACAAGATCGAAACGAACCACACCTACCCGAGCTTCGAGGCCGACCACTTCGGCGGCCTGTCGACCTGGCGCGGCAAGTTCAACAAGAGCGACGGCACCATCGTGCTGGACCGCGCCGCCAAGACCGGCACCGTCGACATCACCATCGACGCCACCACGATCGACTTCGGCCACGACAAGATGAACGAACACGCCAAGGGCGCCGACATGTTCGACGTCGCCAAGTTCCCGACCGCGACCTACAAGGGCAAGGTCGTGTTCAAGGGCGACGTGCCGGCCAGCGTGAACGGCGAACTGACCCTGCACGGCGTGACCAAGCCGGTCACCCTGGCGATCAACAAGTTCAAGTGCATCCAGCATCCGATGCTGAAACGCGAAGTGTGCGGCGCCGATGCGTCGGCCACCTTCAACCGCGCCGACTTCGGCGTCGACTACGGCGTCAAGATGGGCTTCAATCCGGAAGTCAAGCTGGCGATCCAGGTCGAAGCCGTCAAGCAGTAATCGACGGTCGACAGAAGCAAGAAAGCCCCGGGGCCGCAAGGCGCCCGGGGCTTTTTCGTGGGGAGTCCCCCCACGAACATCAAGCGATCAGCGCGCGCCGCGGTCCAGGTCGCGGTTCACGACATTGCCCTCGACGCGGTCCCAGGCGGCGCGGCTGGCCGAGCTGGCCTGGTTCCACGACAGGCGCGAGTTGCCCTTCACGCGATCCCATTCGTCGGCCATGTGCGGTTCGGCCAGGTCGTAGTTCGGGAAGCGGCGCGCATTGTTGTAGCCCAGTGCATACGCCGGCGAGTAGTCGTCGTAGGTGTAGCCCGGGTTGTAGTACGGCTGGGTCTGGTAGTTGCTGCGCCAGTAGGCGTCTTCCTCGGTCGGGTTGACCAGGTGGCCGGCGCCCTTGCCGACCATGCCGCCGGCGATGCCGCCGATGGCCGCGCCGGCCGCCATGCCCACCGGGCCGCCCACCGCGCCCAGCGCCGCGCCGGCCATGGCGCCGCCGCCCGCGCCGACGCCGCCGGCCAGGTTATGTTCGTGCAGCTGGTCGCTCGCCTTCGGGTTGGCGACTTCGCCGGCGCCCTTGCCGACCATGTCGCCGGCGATGCCGCCCGCGACCGCGCCGGCCACCATGCCGATCGGGCCGCCCGCCACGCCGGCCGCCGCGCCCAGCGCCGCACCGGCGCCCGCGCCCGTGCCTTGCGCCAGGTTATGTTCGTGCAGGCGGTCTTCCGCCTTCGGATTCACGACTTCGCCCGCGCCGCGGCCGGCCGCGCCGCCGGCCAGGCCACCGATCGCCGCACCCGCCGCCATGCCGACCGGACCGGCCACCGCACCGGCGGCCGCGCCCATCGCGGCGCCCGTGCCGGCGCCCACGCCCTTGGCCAGGTAGTGTTCGCCCAGGTCGTCGCCGGCCTTCGGATTCACGACTTCGCCCACGCCCTTGCCGGCCATGCCGCCGGTGATGCCGCCGATCGCGGCGCCTGCGGCCATGCCGATCGGGCCGGCCGCCGCGCCGATGGCGGCGCCGGTGGCGGCGCCCGCGGCCGCGCCGATGCCGGCGCCGATCACGTGCGAGCCGCCTTCGTCGGCGAATGCCTTGTGGATATGCGGCACGTCGTCATCGTTGCGGGCGTTCACGCCCATCAGGATGCCGCCGCGCTCGATGCCCTCTTCATAGTGCTTGACGCGTTCTTCCGGGATGCCTGCACCGATCAGCGCGCCGATCAGGCCGCCGGTGATGCCGCCCGCGCCGGCGCCGGCCAGGCCCGCCGCCAGCGGACCGGCGACAACCAGGCCCAGGCCCGGCAGCACCAGCGTCGTGCCCAGCGCGGCCACGCCGGCCAGCACGGCGCCGATGGTGCCGCCGATCCCGGCGCCGGCGGCGGCGCCCTCGGCGGCCTTGCTGCCCAGCTCGGTTTCGGTGTCATTGAAATGGGTCTTGCGGGTGGTGTCGGACATCATCAGGTTGACGTCGTCCTTGCCGTAGCCGCGGGTCGAGATCGCGTTGTAGGCGCGCTCGGCGCTGGCGCGGTCCGGGAACAGGCCAGTGACCATGCGGCTCTGCTTGTCGGTGCGGGTGGTGTCGTAGGTGTTCATCGTCGGTCCTTTCGAGGTGGGGATGCGGTTATCGCATTGCTTGTGTCCGGTAAATCCAGTGCGTTCAACGATAGGCCTGACGAGCAGTCGGATTCTGTTCGGTGACGCACCCATTCCGGGACATTCCGCACCACAACAGCGCATGGAGAACGTCCTGCACGTTTGCGCATCTAACGTTCGTTGCCGCACCGACCCCGGGTCGTGCGCTTCCCTAGACTGCATCCATGGCCTCACCAATCAATTGGCCTGCGGTATGTTTTCCAACTTGAGGAGAAAGCAATGTTATTCATCATCTGGATCGTCGTAGGTGGCATTCTCGGCTGGCTCGCCAGCATGGTCATGAAGACGGATGCCGAGCAGGGCATGATTCTGAACGTCGTTGTCGGTATCGTCGGCGCCTTCCTGGGTGGCTGGCTGCTGTCGCCGCTGTTCGGTTCGGGCACCATCAATTCGGATGACTTCAGCGTCTCGTCGCTGCTGGTGTCGTTCCTGGGCGCTGTCATCCTGCTGGCCATCGTGAACCTGCTGCGTCGCGGCCGCGTTCGCTAAGCGGTGCACAGTACTTCCTGAAAACCAACGCTGAACGGCGTTGGGTTTTTTACGCCCCGCAGTCGAGCCCATCCTTTCAAGACCATGCGTATCAAGCGCCCCATGATCGTCCTCCTGTCCTGCATCGCCACACTCGCGGCCGGCCTGCTCGTGCTGAATCTGCTGCCCGGCGAAAAGAAGATCCAGACCCAGCTCACGCGCGAATACGAAACCAACGATCCGCAATTCCGCCGCTCGCTCGGCGTGCTGCTCGGGCCGCCCATCGTCGAGGGCAACAAGGTCGAGGTATTGCTCAACGGCGACCGCATCTTCCCCGCCATGCTGAATGCGATCCGCGGCGCGCAGAAGACCATCAATTTCGAAACCTATATCTACTGGTCGGAAACCATCGGCCGCGAATTCGCCGATGCGCTGGCCGAACGGGCGCGCGCCGGCGTCAAGGTGCACCTGCTGCTGGACTGGATCGGCAGCATCAAGATCGACGAAGCCTCCCTCAAGGAAATGCATGATGCCGGCGTGGAAGTGCACCGCTACCACAAGCCGGTCTGGTGGAAGCTGGCGCGCCTGAACAACCGCACCCACCGCAAGCTGCTGGTCGTCGACGGCCGCGTCGGCTTCACGGGCGGCGTCGGCATCGCCGACAAATGGCGCGGCGACGCCCAGGACAAGGATCACTGGCGCGACACCCATTTCCGCGTCGAGGGTCCGGTGGTGGGCCAGATGCAGGCCGTGTTCAACGACAACTGGACCAAGGCCACCGGCGTCGTGCTCGACGGCGAAGACTATTTCCCGCACCTGGAACCGGCGGGCGACATGCCGGCGCAGATGTTCTCGAGCTCGCCCACTGGCGGCAGCGAGAGCATGCACCTGATGTACCTGATGGCGATCACGGCCGCGCGCCACACCATCCACCTGTCGAATTCCTACTTCGTGCCGGACGAGCTGGCCGTGCAGGCGCTGGTGGCCGCGGCGAAGCGCGGCGTCGACGTGCGCATCATCACGCCCGGTCCCATCATCGATTCCGACATCGTGCGCGCCGCCTCGCGCGAGCGCTGGGGAGAATTGCTGGCCGCCGGCGTCAAGATGGCCGAGTACCAGCCGACCATGTTCCACGTAAAAGCCCTCGTTGTCGATTCCCTGCTGGTCTCGGTGGGGTCGACCAACTTCGACAACCGCTCGTTCAGCATCAACGACGAAGCCAACCTGAACGTGCTCGACCCGGCCTTCGCCAAGCAGCAGGAAGCCGTGTTCGATGCCGACTGGCAACGTGCCCGACCCATCACGCTGCAGCAGTGGGAGAACCGCCCACTGACCGACAAGGCGGCCGGCAAGATCGCCGACCTGATCGGCGCGCAGCTGTAACGATGCGCGTGGTGCGCTTGGGGAGCGCACCCTACGCCCGGGGCAGCAAGCGAATCCTTGGCACCGGGGTCAGGGCCCTTGAAAAGCAACACCGGGCTCTGACCCCAAGCGCTCACAAGGAATTAGCGGTTGACGGTGGGCTATCGCTTTATGGATACTGTCGCGTGCTCCCCGGAGCCCACGAGACCACAGACACCATAAAGACCACGCGATGAAAAAATCCATTCTTGCGCTCGCCATCCTGACCAGCTTCGCCGCACAAGCGGAAGAAGGCATGTGGATGCCGCAGCAGCTGCCACAAGTAGCCAAGCAACTGAAAGCCGCCGGCCTCAAGCTCGATCCGGCTTCCCTGACCAAACTGACCGAGTTCCCGATGGGCGCCGTGGTGAGCCTGGGCGGCTGCTCGGCGTCCTTCGTCTCGCCGCAGGGCCTGGTGATCACCAACCACCACTGCGTCTACAACAGCGTCGCCGTCAACTCCACGCCGGAGCACGACCTGCTGACCAACGGCTTCCTGGCCAGGACGCTGGGCGAGGAACTGCCGGCCGCCCCGGGCAGCCGCGTGTTCGTGACCGAGGAAGTGGCCAACGTCACCAACCGCGTCATCTCGCCGGAAGTGGCCAAGCTGACCGGCAAGGCACGCGTGGAAGCGATGGAAAAGAACCAGAAGGTCCTGGTGTCCGAGTGCGAGAAGGATGCCGGCTACCGCTGCACCG
>DAMAFT010000256.1:0-6479 GCA_031995805.1 Massilia sp. | reverse complement strand
TAGGTCGCGCCGGCGCTGCACAGGCCGTCGCGCGGCGGCGTCAGGTAGGCCTCGCGGCACAGCACCACGGGCAGCGCCGGCAACAGCGAAGCCGGCACGTGGCTGACCTGGCCGCGCATCGCCGCCAGCGGCAGCGGCGCCGCCTGCGCGATGCGCGCCGCGCCGGCGCCGTTGGCCAGCACCAGGTTGGGCGCGTGCGCGACGACGGCGCCGCCCGCATCGACCACCCGCCACTGCCCGTCGCCGCGTGCGATCGTCACGTCGCCCACGCCGAAGCGCCGTTCGAGCCGGCTGCCGCAGGCGGCCAGCAGCGCCGCGCAGACGCTGGCGGGACGGGCCCAGCCGCCCTGGCGGAACAGCCAGCCGCCGTCCGGCGCCGGCAGGCCGAGCAGGGCCTGCGCGGCCGGCGGCTCCAGCCATTCGGCGAATTCGCGCGGGACCGAGCCGGCCGCGGCGATGGCGCGCGAGACCTCGGCATGGCCGGGGTCGCGCGCCAGTTGCAGCACGCCGCAGGCATCCCCTTCGATGGCGCGGCCGATGCCGCCCAGGCGCTCCCAGTGGCGCAGCGCGAACAGGAAGGCGGCGCGCGTCAGGCGCGTGGGAATGTTGTCGTCCTTCGACAGCAGCGGCATGAAGATGCCGGCGCGGTTGCCCGACGCCTCCATGGCCGGCTCCGGATGGCGCTCGACCAGCGTCACCTGCCAGCCGCGCGCGCACAGGCGCTCGGCCGCGGCGCAGCCGGCGATGCCGCCGCCGAGCACGATGGCGCGCCGTTCCGGCGCCGGCGCCGCCGGCGGGCGCGGCTTGCGGCTGGCGAAACACGCGCGCTGGCCGTCCGCGTCGAACACGAAGCCCTGCGCCTGCAGCGCCGCCACCTGCTCCGCGCTCAAGCCGTGGCCGAGCAGTTGGGCGCCCGCGTTCGCCACGCGCGCCAGCGGCCGCGCGAAGGCGGTGCCGGCCTGTTCCAGGCCGTGCAGGCGGAACAGGTCGACGCGCGCCGACAGCTGGGCCAGCGCCGCCTCCAGCGGGGCGCTGATCAGGTCCAGCGTCAGGCCGTGCTCGGCCTGCGGGATGCGGTGGAAGCCCGGCGGCAAATGGTTGCAGACGGCGATCAGGTGCAGGTGCGGCGGACGGTGCGGATCGGTGCGCCAGACGTCGGCGAGCACGCCGACGTCGGCGCCGCCCGCATGGCGCGAGTCGAAGACGGTATAGCGCGCGCAGGCGTTCCAGTGCTCGCGGATGTCCATGGTCTCAAGCCCGGCGCCGGCGGCACAGGCAGCCGCGGTCGTGGTCGTCGACCATGCCGATGCCCTGCATGTAGGCGTAGACGATGGTCGAGCCGACGAACTTGAAGCCGCGCCTGGCCAGGTCCTTGGAGATGCGGTCGGACAGCTCGGTGCGGGCCGGGCGCGCCGCGCCGTCCCAGTCATTGACGATGGGCTTGCCGTCGACATAGGCCCACAGCCAGCCGTCGAGCGTGAGACCCTCGGCGCGCATGCGCAGGTAGGCCTGCGCATTGCCGATCGCCGCCGCCACCTTCAGGCGGTTGCGCACGATGCCGGGATTGGCCAGCAGCTCGGCCACCTTGGCGTCGTCGTAGGCGGCGATCTTGTGCGCATCCCAGCCGTCGAAGGCGATGCGGTAGCTCGCGCGCTTGTTCAAGATGGTTTCCCACGACAGGCCCGCCTGCGCGCCTTCGAGGTTGAGCATCTCGAACAGCGTGGTGTCGTCATGGCAGGGCACGCCCCATTCGTGGTCGTGGTAAGCGATGTAGCGCGGGTTGGCCATATTGGCCCAGGAGCAGCGGGTCTCGTTCATGACGACAGTATACGCCGCTGCCGCGCGGCGGCAATGGCACCGCCGGAAAGCGTCGGCCGCCCTTCGTGCCGGCTGGAACGATACAACCAAGATATTTCCCGCTGACCGTCGGTCTGGTCCGACAGCATGGCGCGCCCTCGATTACCCGCGGCGGGTCTTGCGGACCGCGGCGCCATCCCAATCTGCTGGACATACCTCCGGTGGGAACACTGGTGGCTCCCTGTCTCCTCCAAGTGATCGGCTTGGATTCGCCGCCCGGCGCAGCAGTGCGCGGGCGGATTTTTTTTGGGCGAACCAGCCTACATCTGGCGGAACTGCCGCGCGAACGCTTCGCTGACCGGATAGGTCTCGCGCCGTCCGCGCAGGCGCAGCAGCATGCCCGCGCCCTGGCGCTCGATGCGGTCGATCTCGCGCAGGTTGACGATCATGCTGCGGTGGACCTGCGCGAACTGCTCGGGATCGAGCTGCGCGACCAGGGTCTTCAGCGGCGTGCGGATCAGCGCGTCGCCGGCGCTGGCGGCCACGCGGGTGCACTTGCCGTCCGACTGGAACAGCACCACGTCGTCGACCATGATCAGCCGGACCGTATCGCCCACCGAGGCCTTGATCCACTTGATATGGCGCGGCGCCTGCGCGACAGGCGCCGGCACGGGGACGGGCGCCTGGCGCACCGCCGGCGCGCGCGAACGCAGCCGTGCCACCGTGGCCGCCAGCCGCGTCATCGTGACGGGTTGACCAGGTAGTCGACGGCGCCGGCGTCGAAGGCGCGCAGCGCGTGATCGGGAAAGGCCGTCACGAACACGACCTGGCTGGCCGGCGGCACTTGCCGCGCAACGTCCATGCCGTCGATGCCCGGCATCTGGATATCGAGGAACAGCACGTCCGGCTGCAGCGCATGGATCAGGCGGATCGCCTCGACGCCGTCGCCGGCCTCGCCGACGATTTCCAGTTCCGGCCACAGCCCGGCCAGCCGGTCGCGCAGGTCGGCGCGCAGCAAGGGTTCGTCCTCGACGATCAGTGCGGTTGATTTCAAGAATGCTCCTTGCGCGGAATGCGCAGCATGGCCCGCACGCCGCCCTGCGCGCCCGGCTCGACGCACAGCGCCGCTTCCGGCCCGTACAGCAATTGCAGACGCTGGTGGATATTCGCCAGGCCCATGCCCCCGCCGGCATGCGCATCGTCCAGCCCCACGCCGTCGTCTTCCACCGACAGTTCGATCCGGCGCGCCGTGGCGCGGCATGCCACCACGATCGTGCCTGGCCGGACGGCACGTTCCAGCCCGTGCTTGATCGCGTTCTCGACCAGGGAAATCAGCATGGCCGGCGGCACTGCGCAAGCGAGCAGGTCCGGGGCGACGTCGATGCGAAAGCGCAGGCGCTCGCCCATCCGGATCCGCATCAGGCTCAGGTAATGTTCCGCCAGGTCGATCTCGCGCTGTACCGTGGACGAGGCAGTGCGCATGTCCGGCAGGGCCGCCTGCAAGTAGCCGACCAGGTGGTCGACCATCGCCTCGGCCTGCGGCTGGCCGGTGCGGATCAGGTACTTGAGGTTGGCAAGCGTGTTGTACAGGAAATGCGGCTCGACCTGGGCCTGCATCGCGTGCAGCCGGGCCTGCAGGGCACTGCGCTCCAGTTCCCGTGCACGCGCCGCCGCGTCCAGCGCTGCCCGGCGCGCCTTCAACGCGCGTTCGAGTTCGGCGCAGACGCGCTCGACCAGCGCCAGGTCGGCGCCAAGCTGCGGCGCCAGTCGCGCCAGTCCCGGCTGGCGGCGCACCCGCACGCGCGTCAGCCCGCTGCCCTGCTGCACGACCGCGACAGCCACGCTGCCTTCGTACCAGAACGGGCGCACGCGCCCGAACACGATGGTGCCGGCGAACGGGTTGTGCCGGAACGCGGCAGGGCGCGACAAGCCCAGCGCCTCGGCCATGCCGATGCTCGACAGCCGGTCGGCGCACAGGTCGAAGGTCGACAGCGGATCGAGGGGCGAGACGAACTCACGCGCAGGGCTGGACGAGATCACGTCTTCCGACAATGCACCGCCCTCTTCGCGCAGCACGGCCAGCTGGCTGCGCGCGCGCGCCACCGCCGCCATGCCGATCGCCAGGCAGGCGCACAGCGTCGACATGCTCGCCGTGCTCACCGAAACATGCAAACCGGAATACTGCGGCGCCAGCGCCAGCAGCAGGGGCACGTCCGCAATGACCAGCAGCGGCCACGTCGCGCGCCAGATGAAACGCCGTGCCAGCGCGCGCTGGGCGAGCGGGTCGCTGCCTTCCTCGTACCGGATCCTCATGCTCGTCTCGTCCAATATTGCCATGGACGCATTGTAAGTGGCCGCGACGCGCCTGTTACCGGCATGCGACGGATGCCGGGATCGGCGCCGGTTCCGGGCCGATTCGCGGGATGAATGCGGGATGAATGCGGCCCGCGCCCCGTCTCAGGCGCAGCCGGCCGTCAACAGCAGCGGCACGCCGTTCCACACGACCGCCACCAGCGCCAGCACGGCCAGCACCAGCCGCGCCCAGTCGAGCAGCCCGGCATGGGGACTGCGCGGCACGCGGCGCGCGCGCCAGGCCAGCCAGGCGCAGATCGCGATCGCCAGCACGGTGACCCCGCCCAGCAATACCCGGTCCGGCCCGCCCGCGCGCAGGCCGCCCGGACTGCACTGCGCCGCCGCCGTGCCGTACAGGAAGGCGAAATGCAGGATCCACACCAGCAGCGGCAGGGTCGCGCGCAGGCAGCGGCGGAAAAAACGTTCGCTCATCATGGCTCCATCAGCAGCGGCATCAGGCGCACCAGCGCCAGCATGGCGATGCCCTGCAGCGTCGTGTAGTGCCAGACCAGCGCGATGTTGTCGAGGGTGGCGCGGCTGCTGGCGGACAGGTGGTCGCACCAGGCGCGCAGCGCCAGGTAGGGAGCCAGGATCGCCAGCACGGCGATGTGCAGGCCCTGGTAGCCGGCCAGCGCCGAGATCGCCGCGGCCCAGGCGCTGGCGCTGCCGTCCAGGCCCGCCGCGTCCAATCCGTACAAATCGAGCACGAACGCCCCGGCCGCGCACGGCAGCGCCGCCAGCGCCAGCCACGGCAGCCGGCGCTGGCCGAGTGCGCGCGTGGCCAGCCAGACCAGCACGGAACCCAGCGCCAGCAGGCCGCCGGACAGCAGCGCGTGACTGGTCGGCGGCAGCGTGCTGCCGGGCGGCGGGCAGACCTGCAGGCGCATCGACACGTGGATGTAGGCGAAGCCGAAGGAAGCGAAGATGCTGCCGTCGACGACCAGCATGATGACCGTGCCCCACCAGGAATGGGAACGGCGCCCGGTCGCGCCGACCGGCAGGCGCAGGTCGTCCGCCACTTGCACGTCGGCCTGCGGCGGGCGCCGGTCCACCTGCCACAGCCAGCCGATCACGGACGCGATGGCCACGATGCCGCCGATCCAGGCGGGAATCGTCAGCTTCATCGTCAGCAGCAGGAAGAAGGCGGCGGTGCCGGCCGCCGCCAGCGGCGGCAGCCAGCTGTCGCCCGGCAGGATCATCAGGTAGCGCGGTTCGGCGCCGACCGGGCTGGTGGCGATCGTCTCGCGGCGGCCGGTGGCCGTATCGGGCAGGTAGTGGCGGCCCTCGTCCACCTCGCGCGCCAGCGTCGGCTGGTCCCAGAGCGGATCGGCGGACGTGATGCGCGGGATGCTGCGGTTGCCGTAGTCCTCGGACGTCAGCCATTCCAGCGTCGGCGCGTTCCAGGGATTGCCGACCTCCTTCGTGGGCCGGCGCAGCGTGCGCGCGACGTCGACGGCGAACAGCACGACGCCCAGCGCGAACAGGAAGGCGCCCACGGTGGACACCAGGTTCAGGCCGTTCCAGCCCATGTCGGCCGGATAGGTGTAGACGCGGCGCGGCATGCCCAGCAGGCCGGTCACGTGCATCGGGAAGAAGGCCACGTTGAAGCCGACGAACATCAGGCCGAACACCCAGCGTCCCAGCCGCTCCGACAGCCGGTTGCCGTTGATCAGGGGCAGCCAGTAGTAGATCGCGCCGAACACGGGGAACACCATCCCGCCGACCAGCACGTAGTGCAGGTGCGCCACGATGAAATAGGTGTCGTGCACCTGCCAGTCGAACGGGATGACGGCCACCATCACGCCGGTCAGGCCGCCCAGCACGAAGATGAACATGAAGCCGAGCAGGAACAGCGTGGGCGTGCCGGGACGTACCTTGCCGCTCCACAGCGTGGCGATCCAGGAAAACACCTGGATCGCCGTCGGCACCGCCACCGCCATGCTGGCGGCCGAGACGAAGCCCATCTCCATCACGCCCAGTCCCGCCGTGAACATGTGGTGCGCCCACAGGCCGAAGCTGAACACGCCCACGCCCAGCAAGGCCGCGACGATGGCGCGCCGCCCCACCAGCGGGGTGCCGGCGATGGTCGGGATCATGGTCGAGACCATGCCGGCCGCGGGCAGGAAGATGATGTAGACCTCGGGGTGGCCGAAGAACCAGAACAGGTGCTGCCACAGCAGCGGGTCGCCGCCGCGCTCGGCGATGAAGAACGGCCAGTCGAGCGCGCGCTCCATCTCCAGCAGCGCGGTGCCGGCGATCACGGCCGGGAAGGCGAACACGATCATCAGGCCGACCACCAGCATGGCCCAGGCGTACACCGGCATGCGCCC
>DAMAFT010000255.1:0-6527 GCA_031995805.1 Massilia sp. | reverse complement strand
ACCGGGCGGCGCGACGAGATCGGCGAACTGGGGCGCGCCTTCCACGACCTGGTGCAGGCGCGCGAGCGCGCCACCGCGCAACTGCGCGCGATCGCCGACAACGTGCCGGCCGTGATCGCCTACGTCGACCGCGACGAGCGCTTCACGTTCACCAACGCCGCGTTCGCGCGCATGCTGGGCCTGGCGCCGGACGCCGCCGTCGGGCGCACGGTGCGCGAGGTGCTGGGAGACACGCCGTATGCGCGCCTGGAACCGCTGGTGCGCGCCGTGCTGCGCGGCGAACGCGGCCGCGTCGAGGACGTGCGCAGCGACGACCGCCAGCGCCACCAGTTGATCGACTACCTGCCGGACGTCGGCGCCGACGGCGCGGTAGCGGGCTTCTACGTGATGGCGATGGACATCAGCGAGCGCAAGGAAGCCGAGCTGGCCCAGGCCGCCAGCGAAAAGCGCCTGCGCACGATCGCCGACAACCTGCCCGTGCTGATCTGCTACATCGACCGCAACCACCGGCTCGGCTTCGCCAACGCCACCTTCCGTGCCTGGCTGGGGCTGGACGAGCGGCCGCTGGACGGCATGCACCTGGCCGAGGCCCTCGGCCGCAGCGCCTACGACGGCGCGCGCGCGCGCCTGAAGACGGCCTTCGAGGGCCACGGCGCCAGTTTCGGGATGACGCTGCAGGCGGACGGGCGCCACCGCATCCTCGAATGGACGGTGGTGCCCGACCTGCAGCCTGGCGCCGGCGTGGCCGGCGTCTATGCGCTGGCGCACGACGTCACCCGCATCAAGGAGGCCGAGACGCGCCTGGTGCAGATGGCGCGCATCGACGACCTGACGGGCCTGGCCAACCGCCGCCTGTTCGGCGAGACGCTGGCCCAGGCGCTGGAACGGGCGCGCCGCCGCGGCAGCGTGCTGGGCCTGGCCTACCTCGACGTCGACCATTTCAAGCGCATCAACGACACCTGGGGCCACGGCGTCGGCGACGAGGTGCTGAAGGAATTCGCGCGCCGGCTGGCAGCCGGCGTGCGCGCCACCGATACGCCGGCGCGCCTGGCCGGCGACGAATTCGTCGTCGTGCTGGAAGACGTGCACGGCGAGGAAGAGGCGGCAAGCATCGGTGCCAAGATCATCGCGGCGCTGCGTGCGCCGTTTGCCACGTCGGCCGGGCCGATTCCCGTCACGGCCAGCGTGGGCATCGCGCTGGCCGACGGCGCGCATGCGCCGATGCCGGACCAGGAACGGTTGCTGGGGCGGGCGGATGCGGCCCTGTATGCGGCCAAGCGGGAAGGGCGCGATCGCTGCGCGCTGCGGTCCGACCCGGTGCCATGACGTGCGCATGACGTACGCATGATGTGCGCATGATGTGCAGATGACACGCGCCCGGGCCGGCGCGAGGCGCCGGCGCGCGTTCCCCGGGAGCGCTCGTCAGATCCCGGTCGGGTAGGTTTCCGGCGGCTCGTCCCCATGCCGGCCGCCCTTGTCGAGCGGCCGTACGGCCGTCGTGCCGTCGATGTGGACCACGGCGTCGAACTGCCGGGCCATGCGGGCCGAGAAATAATGGCTCTGGCGTTCCGTGTGTGGCAGGTAGATCACGCCGATCGCCCGTTCCAGCCGGCGCTGTTCCAGCACCTCTCGCGCCGGGCCGTCGTCGCGCATGGGCAGCACGAAGCGCGGGATGCCGACGTCGTGCAGCAGGGCTTCGTAGCTGCCCGGCATGCCGGGACGCACCTGCTTGTGCTCGGCGGGGGCGTCCCATTCGGAGGCGGCGGTGACCCAGCCGTCGTAGGTCGAGAAGCCGATGAGCCGGGTCTGGCCGTCGTAGGCCTTGCGCGCCAGTTCGCCGACGTTCCACTCGCCCAGTTCGCCGGCCTCGGTGGCGCGCGCGTCGCCGATGTGCGCATTGTGCTCCCACACGACGATCTTCGCCGGCGCGCCGTCGCGCGCCAGGTGCCCGGCCAGCGCGTCGAGCGTCTCGGCCATGTGGCTGTCACGCAGGTTCCAGGACGCGATGCGGCCGCGGAACATGGTCCGGTAGTATTCCTCGGCATTCCTGACGAGGCGGGCGTTCTGCTGGGCGTAGAAGAAGGCATCCTCGGCGCCGTCGCGCTGCATGTAGTCGAGCGCGCGCTGCTGCAGCTGGTTCAGCTGTTCGATCACGCCCTGTTCGCAGGACGCCGAGAGGTCGATATTCGCCGTGTAGCCGTAGTGCTGGCTGTCCTCGTAGTAGTGGTCGAAGCAGGCATAGCGCGAGCGCGCCTGGGCGGCCGCGTGCGGGTCGACCTGCTCGAGGTAGCGCAGCACTTCGCCGATCGAGGTGAACATGCTGTACAGGTCGAGGCCGTAGAAGCCGACCTCGCTGCCGGCCGGGACGGCATCGTTGTGGCTGCGCAGCCAGTCGACGAAGCGGCTGACGTCGGTGTTGCGCCACATCCAGCTCGGGAAACGCTGGAAGCCCGACAGCGCGGCGTCGGCGTCGCCGTCGGCGCCCTGGCCGCGTACGTAGCGGTTGACGCGGTAGGCATCCGGCCAGTCGGCCTCGACGGCAACCGCATGGAAACCCTTTTCCTCGATCAGGCGCCGGGTGATGCGCGCCCGTTCCGCGTAGAACTCGTGGCTGCCGTGGGTGGCCTCGCCCAGCAGCACGAAGCGGGCGTCGCCGACCAGGTCGAGCAGGCCGTCGTAGTCGTGCGCGGCGCCCGTCAGCGGCTGGGCGCATGCGCGCAGCACGGCGGCGGGAGGCAGGCCGGCAGCGGGGGCGGAACGGGCGCTCGTCATGGCGGCCTCAGTGCAGGTAGCGGCCGGCGCCGGTCGCGTGCGCGGCGCCGTGCGGCGGCGCGCCGCGTTCCATGAAGGACTTCATGTCGGCAAGGTCCTGCGCCAGCCGCGATTGCGGGTCGGCGCCGAGCAGCGTGGCCAGGCCGTGGCCGATGGCGCCGGCGGGCGGCGTGTACGACATGCGCACGGTGACCAGCGTGCCGCCCCGCTGCGGCGCGAACTGGATCGAGCCGCTCTGCGGGATTTCCGCACCCGGTTCGCTGCGCCAGGCCAGGCGCTGCGGGCGGCTCTGTTCGGTGACCACCGCGTTCCAGGAAAAATGGCTGCCGCCCGGCCCCTTGACGACCCAGTGCGAACGGCGCCGGCCGAGGTCGCGCACCTCGACCACGTGCGACATGAACCGCGGGAAGTTCTCGTAGTCGGTCCACAGGTCGTAGACGTCTTCCGGCGCGGCGTCGATGTGGATCGATTGCTCGACGTCGACCGCCTGGTCCATCGCCAGGCGCAGGCCGCGGCCGCGCAGCATGCCGCCGAGCGGCTGGCTGGCGGCGCGCGCCAGCAGGGCGGCGCCGGCCAGGCCGAGCAGCAGGCCCAGCGGCGAGCGGCGCGCCAGCCCGAACCCGGCCAGCAGCGCGCCGCCGGCCAGCGCCGGGTTGCGCGCGACCGGCGCGAGGGCGCCGCCGGCACCGGCGATCGCGTCGCGCGCCTGGCGCAGGGCGCCACGGGCGGCATCCGCGCCGTCGGCCATGGTCTTGCCCGCATGCTCGTGCATGCGCTCATGGACCGTGTCCGGCGCCGGCGCCGCGCCGTCGTGGCGCAGCGCAGCGGCCGCCGCGCGCGCCGTGCCGCGCAGGCGCGCGCCGGCATCGTGCCATGTATCGCGCAGTGCGCCGCCGGTGCGCTCTCCCGCGTCGCGCACGGCGGCCGCCGTGCGGGTGCGGCGGGCGTCGCCGCGGTCCGGGTCGAGCATGTACATCAGCAGGGCGCCGGCGGCTGCGCCGCCCAGCCATCTGGCGATGTCGATGCCGCTGAAGTTGTCGCTGGAGTTGCGGTTGTCAGTCGTCTGCCTCATGGTTCGGTCCTCCTGGTATCCGGTGGTTGGGGGGCGCGCCGCGCGCGCGCCAGGCGCCGGCGAGCAGGTCCTGCACTTCCTCGTCCGCGGTCTGGCCGAAGCTGTCGTACCACTGGCCGACCGAGCGGAAACCCGCCGGAATCGACAGGCAGACCAGCCGGTCGACGCGCGGCGCCAGCGCCGCCACGGTGTCCGGCGGCGCGACCGGGATCGCCAGCACCAGCTCGCGCGGCCCAAGGCGCCTGGCCACCTCGATGGCGGCCTGCACGGTCGAGCCGGTGGCGACGCCGTCGTCGACGAGGATCGCGCTGCGCCCGCCGAGCGCCGGCGGCGGCCGGCCGCCGCGGTAGGCGCGCTCGCGCCGTGCCAGTTCGGCCAGCGCGCGCGCGGCCACGTCCTCGACGTCCTGCGCCGTCACGCCCATCAGGCCGGGCACGCCGGGCTGCAGCACGCGCACGCCGCCGCTGCCGATGGCGCCCATGGCGAACTCCTCGTGGCCTGGCATGCCCAGCTTGCGCACGATGAGGATGTCGAGGTCGATGTCCAGGGCGCGGGCAAGCTCCGCGCCGACCGGCACCCCGCCGCGCGGCAGCGCCAGCACGAGCGCGTCGGCACGTCCGGCGTAGGCGCCGAGCGGGCCGGCGAGCAGCCGGCCCGCTTCGGCGCGATCCTTGAAATGCCTGTCTGCCATGCCTGTGCTTCCTTGCTGCGCCGCCGGGCGTCGGCGGCCTTGCGCGGCCTACTGGATGGTCAACTGGCGCGCGGCGCCGCCCGGCTTCTTGGGCAGCACGAGCGTCAGTACGCCGTTCTCGAGCTTTGCTTCGGCCTGCGATTCGTCCACCTCGGACGGCAGCGTGAAACTGCGCGCATAGCGACGGGTGGCGCGCTCAGAATACACCACCTGTCCGGCCTGGCGCTGTTCGTTTGCCTGCCGGCATTCGCCTTCGATGGTCACGCGCTGGCCGTCGATCGATACCTTCACGTCCTCCTTCTTGACGCCCGGCAGTTCGGCCTGGACTTCGAACGCCGCATCGTGTTCGCTGACGTCGAGCCGCGGCGCAGCCATGCCGTCCTCGCCCCAGCGCATCCCTTGCGCCAGCGGCGCAAGGAAATCCTGGAACATGTTCTCGACCATGCGGCCGAACTGGTCTTCCATCGTGCCCGGGCGGTATGCGCCGAGCGGGGAATTGCCTTTCCTGATCAGGTTCATGATGCAGTCTCCTCGTTGCGGATGAAACGACGAACCATATGGACGGCGCCAGCGCGCCGCCTTCGATTTATAGGGCGGGAAAAGGGCGATTGCAAGCCGGGCGCCGAATCGTGCGCATGGTCCGGCGGCGGCGCTTGATGCGCGCCAGCCCGCGGCGGAAAGCAGGGAATTTCCGGCGGGCCGGACCGGTCGATGAGCGTAACGACGGGCGCAGGAAGCGCCCGCCCCGGGCCGGAATCAGGCCAGGTTGCGGCGGTGGAAGCGCAGGTGGTCCTCGACGAAGCTCTGGATGAAGTAGTAGCCGTGGTCGTAGCCCGCGTGGCGGCGCAGTTCGAGCGGCTGGCCGACGGCGCGGCAGGCTTCCTCGAAGGCTTCCGGGTACAGCTGTTCGGCCAGGAACTTGTCGGCCAGGCCCTGGTCGACCAGGATACCCTTGGGGAAGGGCGGTTCGGTGCTGCGCGCCATCAGTTCGGTGGCGTCGTAGTCGCGCCAGGCCGCCTCGTCGCCGCCCAGGTAGCCCGAGAACGCCTTTTGGCCCCATGGGCAGCGCACCGGCGCCGCGATCGGCGCGAATGCCGACACCGAATGGAACAGGCCGGGATTGCGCAACGCCAGCATCAGCGCGCCATGGCCGCCCATCGAGTGGCCGAAGATGCCGACGCGCGCGGGGTCGGCCGGCAGCTCGGCCAGCACGCGCTCGCGCAGCTCGAGGATGTGGCTGTACATGCGGTAGTGCGTGGCCCACGGCTCCTGCACCGCGTCGACGTAGAAGCCCGCGCCGGCGCCGAAGTCCCAGGCATCGGTCTCGCCGGGCACGCCGGCGCCGCGCGGGCTGGTGTCCGGCGTCACCAGGATCAGGCCTTCCTGGGCCGCCACGCGCTGGGCGCCGGCCTTGATCGCGAAGGTCTCTTCGGTGCAGGTCAGGCCGGCCAGGTAGAACAGCACCGGCAGCCGCTTGCCTTCGTGGCCGGGCGGCAGGTAGACGGCGAAGCGCATCGGCAGGCCGATGGCGGCGGAGTCGAACTTGTAGAAACGCTGCACGCCGCCGAAGCAGGCGTGTTCGCTGAGGAGTTCGGTCATGGTGGAATCCCCTGGTGTTGTGGAAGCATTGATGAAAGCGCAAGTATGCCTCAACTGCGGCGTTCCTGCGCCCCCTCGGCACCAGAGTCCGCCACGCGGCCGCCAGAGGACGGACGCGATCCGGCGCGCCGCCCGTCAGCCGCCGCCGATGCCGCGCACCACGTGCCCGGTGCCTTCGCACTCCGGGCAGGTCTTGCCGTCGGCCAGCTTGCCGCTGCCGCCGCAGGTTTCGCACAGGTCGTCGCCGGTGCCGGGCGTGCCCGGTTCCGCTTCGTCGCCCGGTTTCAGGTCAGGGTCGGGATTCGCGCTCATGGATGCCTCGCTGGAGAGTTGTCGACAGGACCATTCTAGGCCGCGGCGCCGGCGCGCGGCGCACGCAGGATGGACAAGGCG
>DAMAFT010000254.1:0-6546 GCA_031995805.1 Massilia sp. | reverse complement strand
CGCCCCGGTGGCGAAACGCGCCCCGCGCAAGGCGGCAGCCCCGGCCGCGGTACGCGAGGCCGACACCGCGCGCCCGGTCCTGGTGCGCGACAGCTTCACGATGCCCGAGCAGGAATACGCCGTGCTCGGCGCCGTCAAGCAGGCCTGCCTGCAGGCCGGCTTCGAGATCAAGAAGAGCGAACTGCTGCGCATCGGCGTGGCCTTGCTGGGCCAGCTCGACACGGCGGCCCTGCGCGCGGTGCTCGACAGCCTGCCGCAGCTCAAGACGGGGCGTCCGCCGACCGCCTGAACGTTCGAACGCGCCTAATGCGTCGTCCGTCCTGCCGGTGGCGTGCGCGACTCCGCCGTGAGCTCCTTCAACTCGCGGATCGGGATGTTCGATTTCTCGTGCATCCGCAGCAGGATGGTGGCGCCGACGTTCAGCTTGCGGTGCCGGATCTTGCTGATGATCGGGGGCTGCACTTCGAGGACGCGGCACAGCTCCGCGTCGTTTTTCAGATGCATGCGCTGGATCAAAGTATCGAGCAGCTTGTTGGGAACGAAGCTCGACGGTTCCATGGCCCGGGCGCGGTGCATCGCCTCGAGCAACTCCTGTTTTTTCTGCCGTACGCTCATGAATTTTCTCCACGGTGGGTGAACATTCAAGACAGATCGACTGTTTTGGAGGGCCCGGCCTTCGTGTTGTGCCGGCATTGGCGAACGGATGGGACGACGCGGCATGCGACGACCCTCCAGCCTCGCTATGCGGGACGGGTGTGTGGTGATACTACTACTCTTTCAACGAGTTTGACGCACTGTTCATGAATAAAACGTCATAACGTCGGTCTTTCTGCTGGGAATTTACGCCAATTTCAATCCGGAACGTGTCAGTAGCAGCGTGCGGTCGGCCAGGGCGGCGGCGGCGTGCGAGTGCGTGACCATGATGGCGCCGGCGCCGCTTTCGCGGATCTCGGCGCGCAGCAGGTGCAGGATGCCGTCCGCGGTTTCCGGATCGAGGTTGCCGGTGGGTTCGTCGGCCAGCAGCAGGGCGGGGCGGTGCACCAGCGCGCGCGCGATCGCCACGCGCTGCAGTTCGCCGCCCGAAAGCTGGCGCGGGAAGTCGCTCCCGCGTCCCCCCAGTCCGACGGCGTCGAGCATGCGCGCCGCGCGCGCCGGGTCGGGACGGCCGTTCAGCAGCAGGGGCAGGGCCACGTTCTGCGCCAGGTCCAGGTGCGGCAGCACATGGAAGGCCTGGAAGATGAAGCCCATGCGGCTGCGCCGCAGGCGGGTGGCGGCATCGTCGTCCAGCGCCGTCATCGGGGTGCCGTCGACGACGATCTCGCCGCTGTCCGGGGCGTCGAGGCCGGCGATCAGGTTCAGCAGCGTCGACTTGCCCACGCCCGATTCGCCCATCACGGCGACGAATTCGCCGGCGGCGAAGCGGTGCGACAAGCCGGCCAGCACGGTGCGGCCGCCATAGGATTTGCTGAGGTTAACGAGTTCGAGCATTGGATTCCCGGAAATTCGGACGCCGCTACTCTAGCACGCGCCTCCTCTTCCCCGCCGGGCCGCCATGCAGCGCGGCGTCTGCTTCTACGCAATTCGCGTATCATCATCAAAACGGCAACTTTCACAGCCGGCCGCATGGTGCGGCATGGCGCCACCAAGGATAGTCGATGCTGAACCCCACTTCGATCGAAGCCAGCGCGGACCGCGACGGCCTGCACGTTCCCGCCGAACTCGACGCGAGCCTGCGCGCGCGCCAGGCGTGGATCTCGCCCAAGTTCCTGTACGACCCGCTGGGATCGAAGCTGTTCGAGGCGATCTGCGAATTGCCGGAGTACTACCCGACCCGTACCGAGGCGGCGATCTTCGCCGCCCATGGCGCCGAGATCGCGCAGACGGTGGGACCCGGCTGCACGCTGGTCGACCTGGGCGCCGGCAACTGCGCCAAGGCGGCCAGCCTGTTCCCGCTGCTGCGCCCGGCGCAATACGTGCCGATCGACATCTCGGCGGAATTCCTGCAGGATGCCGTCGGCCGCCTGCAGCAGCGCTTTCGCCACATCGAGATGCAGGCGCTGGGCATGGACCTGTCCGGCCCGCTGGCGCTGCCCGACAGCGTGCGCACCGCGCGCCGCCTGTTCTTCTATCCCGGTTCGTCGATCGGCAATTTCGCGCCGGACGAGGCGCGCGATTTCCTGCAGCACGTGCATGCGCAGTGCGGCCACTACGGCGGCCTGCTGATCGGCATCGACCTGGCCAAGGACCGCAAGGTGCTCGACGCCGCCTACGACGACGCCCTGGGCGTGACGGCCGCCTTCAACCTGAACGTGCTGAACCATGTAAATCGTTTGCTGGGCGCCGACTTCGACATCCGCAACTGGCGCCACCGCGGCTTCTACAATCCGGACGAGCGCCGCGTCGAGATGCACCTGGAAGCCCGGACCGCGCAACTGGTCAGCTGGCGCGGCGGCAGCCGCCGCTTCGCGCAGGGCGAATGGATCCATACCGAGAACAGCTACAAATACCGCCAGAGCGACGCCGTCGGCCTGCTCGAGCAGTCCGGCTTCGCTGCCAGCCGCGTCTGGACCGACCCGGACGGCTGGTTCGCCGTGATCCACGCGCGCGCGCTGTCGCACTGATGGAGGCAGGACCGCCATGGGAGCCGCAGAACACCGCATGAACCTGGAATTCGCGCACGTGCGCCAGCGCTCGGTGCACCTGGCCGAACCGCTGTCGGCGGAGGATTGCTGCGCGCAGTCGATGCCCGACGCCAGCCCCGTCAAGTGGCACCTGGCGCACACGACCTGGTTCTTCGAGACCTTCATCCTGGAGCCGCGCGAAAGCGGCTTCCGGCCCTTCCACCCGGCGTTCCGGGTGCTGTTCAACTCCTACTACAACGGCGTCGGCGCCAAGCATCCGCGCCCGCACCGCGGCCTGCTCACGCGCCCGTCGCTGGACGAGGTGCTGGCCTACCGCGCCGACGTCGACGCGCGCATCGCGCGCCTGGTCGCCGGCGCCCCGCACGACGCCGCGCTGGCCGCCCTGGTGCAACTGGGCCTGCAGCACGAGCAGCAGCACCAGGAACTGCTGCTCACCGACGTCAAGCACCTGCTGGCCCAGAATCCGCTGTATCCCGCCTACCACGACTCGCCGCTGGCGGCGAGCGCCGATCCCGCGCCGCTGGCCTGGGTCGACTTCGACGGCGGCCTGGCCGAGGTCGGCCATGACGGCCGCGGCTTCGCCTTCGACAACGAACTGCCGCGCCACCGCCAGTACGTGGCGCCGTTCGCGCTGGCCTCGCGCCTCGTCACCAACGGCGACTACCTCGAATTCGTCGCGGCGGGCGGCTACCGCGATCCCGAACTGTGGCTGGCCGAAGGCTGGGACAAGGCCTGCGCGGGCGAGTTGCGCCATCCGCTCTACTGGGTCGAGGACGGCGGGCGCTGGCACGAATTCACGCTGCACGGCCGGCACGAACTCGACCTGGCGCGCCCGGTCACGCACGTCTCGATGTACGAGGCCGACGCCTATGCGCGCTGGCGCGGCGCGCGCCTGCCCACCGAGGCCGAATGGGAATTCGCCGCGCGCGACGTGGCCATCGCCTGCGGCGACCTGCACCCGCGCGCGGCCGGCAGCACCGGCCTGGCGCAGATGTTCGGCGAATGCTGGCAGTGGACCTCGAGCAGCTACGCGCCGTACCCCGGCTTCGCCCCGGCGGCGGGCGCGCTGGGCGAGTACAACGGCAAGTTCATGGTCAACCAGTACGTGCTGCGCGGCTCCTCGTGCGCCACCCCGCACGGCCATGCGCGCGCCAGCTACCGCAATTTCTTCCCGTCCGGCACGCGCTGGCAGTTCACCGGAATCAGGCTGGCAAGATGAAAGGGGCGCGCGGCGTGCGCCTGCGGGTGCTGAACCGGCGCGCCAACGCCCATGTCCTGGCCCACCCGCTCGGCTTCGCGCTGCAGGTACTGAAGGCGTTCCGCGCCAACCAGGGCCTGCTGCTGGCGGGCGCCGTCGCCTACTACGCGCTGCTGTCGATCGTCCCCTTCCTGATGCTGGTGGTGGTGGCGCTGTCGCACTTCCTCGACCAGGGCGAACTGCTGCTCACATTGCGGCGCTACCTCGAACTGCTGGTGCCGGGCCAGTCCGGCTCGATCGTCGCCGAGGTCGCCCACTTCCTCGACACGCGCGACCTGATTACCTGGGTCCTCGCCGGCACGATGCTGTTCTTCTCCTCGCTCGCCTTCACCGTGCTGGAAAACGCCATGAGCGTGATCTTCGTGCACCGCGTGGCCGTGCGCCGGCGCCACTTCCTCGTCTCGGCGCTGCTGCCGTACTGCTACATCCTGGCGCTGGGCTTCGGCGTGATGATCGTGACGCTGGTCGCCGGCACGCTGCAGGTGATCGGCACCGAGTCGGTCGAGCTGTTCGGCTGGAGCTGGTCGCTGCACGGCATATCGGGCGCGCTACTGTACCTGCTCGGCCTGGCCGGCGAGATCCTTGTGCTGACCTCGATCTACATGGTGATGCCGGTGGGCCGGCCGGCGCTGTCGCATGCGCTGGTCGGCGGCGTGACGGCGGCGCTGCTGTGGGAAATCGCGCGCCACGTGCTGGTCTGGTACTTTTCCACGCTGTCGAAGGTGAACCTCGTCTACGGCTCGATGAGCACGGCCATCGTCGTCATGTTCAGCCTGGAGATCGCGGCCAGCCTGCTGCTGTTCGGCGCCCAGGTGATGGCCGAGTACGAGCGCGTGGGGCAGGCGCCGGGTCGCGGCCAGGAGCCGGAGCCGCTGCACACGGCGGGCTGATCCGTTGGCGGGTTACACGCCGCCCATGGCACACATCCTCTTTTGCTGGGAACTTGGGGCAGGACCCGGTCACGCCGCCCGCCTGCTGGCCGATCTCGATGTCCCGCTCTACCAGGCGCCCCCGTGGCTGCACCGCGTCGACGGCCTGCCGCCGGACCAGGCCGGGATCCTGCTGGCCTGCGTGGATCGACGCCGGCGCCATCGCTTCCCTGGCCACCGGCTGGCGCAGCCTGCTGCGCGCCACCGCGCCGGACATCGTCGTCGCCGACTATGCGCCCGGCGCCGTGCTGGCCGCGCGCACGCTGGGCATTCCCAGCTGCGTGGTGGGCACCGGCTTCCAGATGCCGCCGGCAAACGCGCCGCTGCCGCCGCTGCGCGACTGCGACCCGCCGCCCTTGGCGCGCCTGGCGGCGGCCGAGGCGCGCGTGCTGGACAGCGCCAACCGGGTGCTGGCGACGCACGGCGCGGCGCCCCTGGAATACGCTTCGCGCCTGCTGCTGGGCGACGTGCCGCTGCTGTGCACGTGGCCCGAACTCGATCCGTGGCGCCGGCCGCCCGGCGGCGTGCGCTGGTTCGGCCCGGCCATGCCGGCGCGCCGACGGCCAACGCCACCGCGCCGGCATGGCCGGACGGCGCCGGCCCGCGCGTGTTCGCCTACCTGCACCCGCACCCGGAGCACGCGGCCATGCTGGCCGCGCTGGCCTGCGCCGGCTGCCGCACGCTGTCCTACCTGCCCGAGGTCGCGGGCGGCAAGGCGCCGCCGTTCACGCATCCGTCGGTCGCCTGGGGCGCGCGCGCCCGTCGCGCTTTTCCCGGCCTGCACGCTTATTACCCGAGTCGCCGCCATTCGTCCCGCGCCCTGGCGCTTGTCATTGATGCGATCAGGCACAAGGGCTAGGGAGCAGCCGGCTTTTCTTTGGCAGCTCATCGGTGTGACCGGATGGTCTTGCGCTTCCTGCTTCAGCCCTCAGTCGTGCATGAGGAGTCCGCTTCGGACGTCCAGCGAAGCTGCCGAATGCGTCGCACGGTGCGATCCAGCGCCAGAAACTTGAGGATGAGGATGGCCGGCACGTGTACCACGAACTGGAAACATTGACTTGCCAGTTTCGCCGCCCCGGTTGCACCCTGGGCGTGATGCCGGGTCCTGTCCGGGGCTTGTCACCGCGCCCGCTGGGACGGGCCCGGTCGGTGGTGCCACGACGTCGCGACCAGGCTGCTGTCCACGGCGGCGCCCAGGGGCGCGTCGGTCGAGCCCGGCAACATCACTCAGCGCGGATAGATGAAACCGGTTCGTATATCGGTGGGCACCATGCGGCTCCCCTCGCGCACCATCAGGCGTTGCGGCGGTTCCTCGCCGGCCAGCGCACGCCAGATGACAGGCAGCCCCTCGCCCTTGCGCAACAGTTCGTCGCTGCGTTCGTACACGTTGGAGCAACCGGTCGCGGCCAGCAGCGCCTGCACGATGGTCACCCGCCACAGGTCGACGCCGGCGGCGTTGAACTGGCACACCAGATAACCGCCGGTTCCGCCATAACGATGCACCAGAAGACCCGGCAGGCCGTCTTTTTCGCCGTCGACCACGAGGGCCAGTTCCTGTGGATCGGCGCTCCGCACCGCCATGACGCGCCGCGCGACTGCAGCCTGCACGCGCCGCTTGATCATGGCGTGATCGACCGGCTCGTCCTCGCGCAGGGTCCAGACGCGGGCCGCGATCTGCGACCTGGCGTTATACGCCGCGCGCGCCAAGAACTGGCGC
>DAMAFT010000253.1:0-6579 GCA_031995805.1 Massilia sp. | reverse complement strand
ACGCCGTCGATGGCGTCCCATTCATTGGTGACGAACGCCGTCCCGGTGGGTACCGCGCCATTGGTGCCCGTGATGAAGAACGAGCGGTTCGCATCGGTACCGGTATGCATCGCACAGTGGTAGGCGTCGCATAGCGTGAACGCATTGGCCAGCGCGAACTGGAACGGGATTTCGTTCTCGTTGAAATAGCCCATCGAGATCGGGTTCTTGTAGCGCGGCCACTGGTCCATGCGCCCGTTGTCCCAGGCCAGCTGGCTGTCGTTCCAGTCGTGCGGCGTGCCGTTGGCGCGCTGGGCGTTGCCGACGCTGCCGTCCAGGTGGAACGGCATCACGACGTTGCCGTTCGCGAGGCGCTGCTGCCACACGGTGCGGCCCTCCGGCAGCGGGATCGGGAAGCGGTCGCCGAAGCCGCGCACGCCGGCCAGCGTGCCGAAATAATGGTCGAAAGCGCGGTTTTCCTGCATCAGGATCACCACGTGCACGACGTCCCGGATGGTACCGGTCGCGTTATTGGCGGGAATGGCGAGCGCGCGCTGGATGGCGGGCGGGAACGCTGCGTAGGTCGCGGCGGCGATACCCGCTCGGGCGCTGCCGCGCAGGAAACTGCGTCGTGAGGTCATGGGGGAGCGATCTTTGGTAGGTCAAATTGACTTAGGATTAACATAAGTTGCCGGAAGTTCTTATTTCACAGATAAGATTGTGAAACGACATCAATGTAAACTTCGGGCATGACCGCGCCATGACACGATTTCCGAGCAAGGTTCTGCGCGCTGGCAGCGAACCTGCATGCGGACATGCCGGCGCCGCAAGGCCGCTCAGGCATCGGTCGAGAAGGCGACGTCCTTCTGCGCGTCCAGCGCCGCCAGACGCTCGCCGAGCTGCATGCGCATCGCCGTCCAGGCGTCGCCGCCGAGCGCCAGCCGCAGCGGCGCCCGCTGCTGGTCGACGCAGGCGATCATCCGCTCGACCATCTTGCCAGGGTCGCCGGGCGGTACGCTCGTGCCCTCCTCGATCATGCGCCGCGCATGGCTGGCCGGCGAGGCGTCGTAGGCGTCGATGCGCCGCGCCAGGCGCGAACTGCCATAGCGGAAATTGGTACGCGCGCCGCCCGGCTCCACCAACGTGCAGCCGATGCCGAACACGGCGACTTCGCGCGCCAGCGCATCGACGAAACCCTCGATGCCCCATTTGCCCGCGTGATACAGCGCCGCACCCGGAAACGCCGCCTGTCCGCCCACGGTCGACAATTGCAGGATGCGGCCCCCGCCCTGGCGCCGCAGGTGCGGCAGGGCGGCGCGCAGCAGCTGGATCGGGCCAAGCAGATTGGTGGCGAGCTGGTGCACGACCTCGTCGTCGCCGCATTCCTCGGCGGCCCCGAACAGGCCGTAGCCGGCATTGCTGACGACCACGTCGATGCGCCCCAGTTCCGCGAAGGCGCGGTCGACCGTCGCGCGCACGGTGGCCAGGTCCGTCATGTCCAGCGGCGCCAGCCACACGTCGTCGCCATGACGCGCGCGCAGTTCCGCCAGCGTGGCCACGCTGCGCACGGTGCCGGCGACGCGCTCGCCGCGCGCCAGCAGGCGCTCCATCATTGCCTTGCCAAAGCCGCTGCTCACGCCGGTGATCAGCCAGGTACGTCGGGTCATCTTCGTTCTCCTCGTTCGCACGGGGCGGAATTGCCCCGGACGTCGGGAACGAGCATAATCGCCGCCATTCATACTTTGAATAGTGGAGATTCCGGAATCCATGCTCAAAAATCCAGGCCTCGACGTGTTCTCCCACCTGCTGGAATTGCTGCGCGTCCGCTCGGCCCTTTCCGGCGGCCTGCGTGCCGGGGGCGCCTGGGCGGTTTCCTTTCCGGCGACGCCGAGCGTGAAGTTCTGGGGCATCCGCCAGGGCAACGCCTGGATCGACTTCGGGGACGGTGCCCCGCTGGCCGCCCGGGCGGGCGACGTGTTCCTATTCCATGCGCCGGGACCGCACGTATTGTCGAGCGTCCCCGGCGTGTCCGCCGTGCCGCTGGACACCCTGGCGCACGGCCGCGTCGGCGCGATCCTGCGCCACGGCGGGGGCCAGGGTGAAGAGGAAGACTTCTTCATGATCGGCGGAAAGGTGGAACTGGACGACGGCTGCGCCCCGCTGCTGTTCGGCGGCCTGCCGCCGGTGCTCCGCCTGGCCGGCGATGCGCCGCATGTCCGACCCGTCCACTGGATCCTCGAGCGCCTGGTGACCGAGCGCGATGCCGGCCTGCCGGGCAGCGCAGCCGCCTGCGCCCAACTGGCACAACTGATGCTGATCGACGTCCTGCGCGCCCATCTGGCCGAGCCGGCGCGGCTCGACGCAGGCTGGTTCAGGACGCTGGCCGACCCGCGCCTGGCGCCGGCGCTGCGCATGATGCACGGCGCGCCGGGCCATGGCTGGACGCTGGCGGCGCTGGCCGCCGCCTGCGCCATGTCGCGCGCCGGCTTTGCCGACCATTTCAAGCGCGCGGCGGGCATGGCGCCGCTGCACTACCTGACCGAACTGCGCATGCGCCTGGCCGGCCGGCGGCTGCGCGAGTCCGACGACAGGCTCGCGCGGGTCGCCGAGGAATTCGGGTATGGCTCGGAGAGCGCGTTCAGCCATGCGTTCAAGCGGGTCATGGGCTGCGCGCCGAAGGCGTTCCGCTCGGCGCATGCGCCAGGTGGCACCGAGGTTTGAGCGGCTGCGATGCCGAGGTCGACCGTCCTGCACGCCGGATCGTCCGTGTCCCGGATGTCTTCCTCGACGGGGTTGCAGCGCAACGCCAGCATCGGACCGGGCGCGTACGCGTCCTGCATGCCGCCGACCAGAAGCACTTCACCTGCCCGGACATGACGACGAATTCATCGACGATTCAGCGCGTCCAACCGGATTGCCCGCGCACCGCCGCCCGATCGATCGGCAACTCCCTGAATCTGACCCCGCACGCATCGAACACCGCATTCCCGATCGCCGCCGCGGCCGGCCCCTGCGCCGCCTCGCCCGCGCCCAGGAAGGGTTGCCCCGGCCGGTCCAGCAGGTGGACGTCGAGCCGGTCGGGCGCCTGGGCGAAGCGCAGGATCGGATACGCGCCCCAGTCGCGCGTCAGCACGCGGGAGGCGTCGAAGCGCACGCGCTCCAGCAGGCTCCAGCTGGCCGACTGGATGATGCCGCCCTCGATCTGGTTGCGCACGCCGTCCGGGTTGACGACTTCGCCGCAATCGACGGCCGCCACCGCGCGCACGATGCGCACCAGGCCCGTCTCGCGCGCGACCTCCACCTCGAGCGCCAGCGCGCAATAGGCGGCCAGGTTCTTGTAGCGCGCAAAGGCGAAACCGCGCCCGCGCCGCTGCTGGCCGGGCGGCGGGCGGCGCCAGGCGTCCCAGCCGAAGCGCTGCGCCGCCGCGCGCACGACGTCCACGGCACGCGGGTCGTCCAGGTGGCGCAGCCGGAACGCCACCGGGTCGATGGCGCCGGCATGCGCCAGCTCGTCCATGAAGCTCTCGATGGCGAACACGTTGCCGTAGGCGCCCAGCGAGCGCAGCGCGGAGCTGCGCAGCGGCGGCACGCCAAGGAAGCGATGCACCACGCGCGCGTTCGGCAACACGTAATACGGGATCGCGTTGCGGTCGCCCGCGCCTTCCGGTTGCGGGGCCGGCTTGGCGGGGGGCGGCGCGAACGGCCGTTCCAGATGCGTCGCGGCCAGCAGGTTGCCGGCCTTGCCGGGACGGGTATTGTGCGTGGGGCTGTGCACCGTGTACTGCCAAGTGGCGATGCGGCCGTCCGCGCCCAGCGTGGCCTGGGCCTCGCACAGCATCGGGGGGCCGAACGGCTCCCAGCCGTGCTCGTCCTCGCGCATCCACTGCACCCGCACCGGTCGGCCCGGCAGGGCGCGCGCCAGCAGCGCGGCGTCGGCTGCCACGTCGTCGGCGCCGTTGTGGCCGTAGCAGCCCGAGCCCTCGACGTGGATGCAGCGGATGGCGTCCTGCGGTGCGCCCAGCAGCTCGGCCAGCGCCGCGCGCAACGGGAACACGCCCTGCGAGTGCGTCCACACCGTGTACTTGCCGGCGTCCAGCCGCGCGATGGCGCAGGACGGGCCGATCGACGCATGCAGCTGGTAGGGCCGCGTGTAGCTGGCGCGGATGGTGCGGCCCGCCACGCTGCCGATGGCGCCGCGCTCCAGGATGGTGTGCGCCGACGCCGGCAGCGCCAGCACCTGGGCGCGCGCGTCGGCGTGCTGCGGCAGCAGCGCCGGCACGTCCCAGCGCGTCGCCCGCGCCAGCGCGGCGACGGCCTTCACGGCGAGGTATTCCTGGTCGGCGACCACGGCCAGGAAGCGGCCATCGCGCACGATCTTCAGCACGCCGGGCAGGCGCAGCACCGCGGCCTCGTCCAGCGCCAGCAGGCGCGCCGCCTGGGACGGCGGACGCACGACGCGCGCGTGCACCATGCCGGGCAAGCGCAGGTCCTGCACGTAGGCGGCGCCGCCCGCCACCTTGGCCGGGATGTCGACCCGCGCCAGCGGCTTGCCGACCACCGTGTGCGTATCCGGTGCGCGCGGCGCCGCCTTGCCGGTCGCGCGCAGGCGCAGGCTGCGGCCGGCCAGCAGTTCGCCATAGGTGGCGCGGCGGCCGTCGGGTGCGCGCATGGCGCCGTCGGCCGCGGCCACCTGGGCGGCATCGATGCCGAAGCGCTGCGCCGCCAGTCCGGCCAGGAACGCGCGCACTTCGGCGCAGGCGTGGCGCAGCGCGGTGCCGCTGTCCTGCATCGAGTGGCTGCCGGCCGTATAGCCTTCGTCCGGCGTGCGCGCCGTATCCGCCGTCACCAGCTCCACGCGCGCCGGCGCCACCACCAGTTCCTCGGCCGCCACCTGCAGCAGCGCCGTGCGGATGCCCTGCCCCAGCTCGGCCTTGCCGGTAAAGACCGTGATGCGGTTGTCGGCGTCGATGCGGATCCAGGCGTCCAGCATCGGTTCCTTGTCCAGGCTGCCCGGCAGCTTGCCCGCGCCGGCCGGGTTCTCGGCCTGCGCCAGCGCCGTCGTCCACGCACACGGCAAGGCGAACGCCAGCGTCAGCGAACCGCCCGCAGCCAGCAGGCGGCGCCGCCCCGGATCGTGCGGCACGCCGTTCATGCCTTGCCCTTGGCGGCGGCCAGCGCGTCGGCGGCGCGGCGCACCGCGCGCAGGATACGCATGTGGGTGCCGCAGCGGCACAGGTTGGCCTGCAGGTGGCGGCGGATCTGCGCGTCGCTCGGCGCGGGAACGCGCTCCAGCAGGCTGGCGGCGCGCATGACCATGCCGGCGATGCAGTAGCCGCACTGGGCCGCCTGCTCGTCGATGAAGGCCTGCTGCAGCACGCCGGGCGCGTCCGGGCGGCCCAGTCCCTCGACGGTGCGCACCGCGCGCGTGCCGAGCGCGGACACCGGCACCAGGCAGGACATCGCCGCCGCGCCGTCGAGCATCACGGTGCAGGCGCCGCACTGGCCCAGCCCACAGCCGAACTTGGCGCCGTTCAGCCCCAGTTCGTTGCGCAGCACGTACAACAGGGGGGTGTCGGGGTCGGTGTCGACGGCATGGTCGGCGCCGTTCACGCGCAATCGATAGGTGGTCATGGCTGCTCCGCTTTCCGCACGCTGGCGGCAAGGTCGTCCCACGGCGCCGCGCCGGCGCCGTAACGGCGCAGGTAGGCCGCCAGCGCGACGGTCTGGTCGTCGTCCAGGATGCCGGCGAATCCCGGCATCCAGCGCGCCGGCTCGCCGTCCGGCGGCACGATGCCGTCGCGGACGATGCGCACCAGGCTGCGCGGGTCCGGATCATACAGCGCGATCGCCTTGTGCAACGGCAGCGCGGCGCCGGACGTCGGCGCGCGGCCGGTGTCGTGGCAGCGCGCGCAGGCGCCCGCATAGATCTCGTAGCCCAGGCGCAGCTGCGCCGGCGCGTCCGCCGGCGGCGCCGGCAGGCCGCCGGCCGGGCACGCGGCCGCCGTCCCTGCCGCCAGTGCCGGCGCCCGGCCCAGGTAGCCGTGCAGCCAGGTGGCCAGCGCCTCCACGTCGGCCGGCTCGGCACGCGACAGGCTCTGCACCACGCCCTGCATCGGGCCGCCGGCCATCGCGTGCTCGTCGGCGATGCCGGTGCGCAGGTAGGCGGCCAGCTGCTCGCGCGTCCAGGGCAGCGGCGACGGCGACTTGTCGTTCAGCGCCGGCGCATACCAGCCCTCGGCCTCGCCGCCGTCGAGGAAACGCTTGCGGTCTTCGCCGCCCAGGCGCGTGCGCGGCGAGTGGCAGGCGCTGCAATGGGCCAGCGCGTCCGCCACGTAGGCGCCGCGGTTCCATTCGGCGCCCTGCTGCGGGTCAGGGCGCCACGGAGCGCGGTCCAGGTAGAGTACGTTCCAGAACGCCAGCAGCGGCCGGAAGCCGAACGGGAAGCGCAGTTCGTTCGCGCGCGCCGGCGCATCGAGCGGCGTGCGCGTCATGAAATAGGCGTACAGCGCTTGCACGTCTTCCTGCGCCAGGCGCGTGTAGTGGTCGTAGGGGAAGGCCGGATACAGCAGGTGGCCGTCGCGCGCCACGCCTTCGCGCAGC
>DAMAFT010000252.1:0-6605 GCA_031995805.1 Massilia sp. | reverse complement strand
AGCTGATGTAGGCGCGCACCAGCTGCACTTCGCGCAGCGACAGGCCGCCTTCGATCGCCAGGCCGTTGAGGCGGCCGTCTTCCGCTTCGTCGTTGATCAGCGCGGCGAACAGTTCCTCGGCAACCTGCGCGATGCCCGGCCTGGCCAGGCGTGCGGCGGAATCCGCGTCGACGATCAGGCTCGTCACGTAGTGGCGGGTGCCGTCGGGGGTAGCGATCCAGAAGCTCTGCTCGCGGTCGATGGCGACGCCGGCGTTCTGCAGCGCCGGCAGGATGCGCGACAGCGACGGCACGGAGCCGGTGGAATACAGGCGGATCGACGAGCTGTCGGCATCGGCTTCGATGCGCACAGAGACGTGGCCCGGCTTGCCGTTGTTCAGGATGGCGCCCACGTCGCGGAAGGCCACTTCCGGCGCGGTGGCGGCCACGTAGTTCACCGGCAGCGTCGGCAGCAGCTTGCGCAGCGCGTTGCGGGTCGGGACGTCCTCGACGCTGTCGGTGAGCGCCGTGTAGCGGTCATGCCAGCCGTCCAGCACGGCCAGCAGCGGCTGCTGGATGTCGGTTTCCAGGTCGAGCGGATTGCGCGCGGCCTGGGCGATGAGGTACACGCGCGCCAGCGGGCCGTCGGCGACCAGGGTTTGCGTACGCACGTCGACGGCGCCCGAGCTGTCCTTCAGCGCCTGGGCCATCGCGGCCACCACGGCGGCGCTGTAGCGCTCGCGCGGCAGGTAGACCAGCACGTTCAGGTGGCGCGCGTACACGTCGCGGCGCGCGAACACCTTGGCGCGCGGCTGCTTGTACAGCGAGACGACCGAGCTGCATACCTGGGCCAGCCATTCCGGATCGGCTTCCAGCGCTTCGGTGCGCGGCAGCGATTCCAGGATCTCGATGAATTTCTCGGCGCGGAAGCCTTCCTGGCGCACGCCGGCGATGCCCAGCACCTTGGCCACGCGGCCGCGCGCGAACGGCAGGCGCGCCAGCGGCGTCGAGGTGGCGGCGCGGGTGAACAGGCCGACGAAGCAGTGCTCGCCGACGGTATTGCCCTGGGCGTCGAGGGCGCGCACGCCGATGAAGTCGAGCGGCTGGTCGCGGTGCAGCGTGCCGGCCACGTCGGCCTTGACGATCGACAGCGGCTCGTCGCGCTTGGACAGGATGTTCAGGTCGCCCGGGATGTTCTGCAGGCAGGTGCCGTACACCGGATGCGCGGTATCCTGCAGCACGCCGATGCGGCTCGGGATATCGCGTTCCAGTTCGGTCACGCCCGGCTTGACGAAATAATAGGCGTAGCCGAACGGCTCGAAGCCTTCGTTCTTGGCCCATTCGAGGAAGGATGCCACTTCCTGGCCGTTCGGGGTCCCCTGGGCGGCGGCCGCGGCGGCGACTTGCGTCATGCGGTCGCGCATGGCCAGGTCGTCGCGGTGGACGATGGCGGCGTCACGCGCCACCATCTGCAGGCGCTCGACCAGGGCCGCCAGTTCTTCCTGCGGCAGGTCTTCGGCCAGCAGGCACAGGACGTAGGATTCCAGCGGCGCACCGGCGTCGCCGACGGCGGCGACCTTGCCCGTGGCGTCGCGGCGCACCGGCAGCACGGCGTTCATCACGCCCGAGGCGACCACGCGCTGGCGGCGCAGCGCCATCACGAAGGAGTCGACCAGGTAGGGCATGTCCTCGTTCAGGATCAGCAATGCGGTCGACATGCCGCCGCGCCCGTCCTGGTAGCGCATCTGCGCGATCTGGCAGCCCGGCGCCGTGCGCTGGGTCACCTGCGCGAAACCGTCCCACAGGACCGGCGCCAGGGTGGCGGGGGCGATGCCGGCGAGGTCTTCCTCGTCGAGGGCGCCGAGCCAGGCGCCGATCAGGGCGCCCACCTGGTCGCCGGCATCGGCCGGCTTGTTCTCGTTGACCAGCGCGAGCGTACGGGTGCGCAGGTCTTGAGGCATGTCTTTGTTCATTTGCTTCTCCAAAGCTGATTGATTGCGCGGGGCGCGCCGCGGCTTGTGGCGTGGGCGCTTCCCGCTTTTACGGACAGGGTTGTCCCGTCCCGATCTCGTGCTTTCTTGTTCTCGAAAGCTAATCCGTTATTAGAACACGCCGTCATTACGCGCGCGAGTGCAGCCACTGCCACGCGCGCGCCGGCATGCGGCTTTACGACAGGTCGTACAACCCCGGCAGGCCGAGGAGGCGTTCCAGTTCCTCCAGCGCGGCCATGCATTCGCGCGCCAGTTGCGGGTCGGCCAGGTCCTTCGGCTCGACGCGGTCGCGATAGTGGCGCTCGACCCACGGCACCAGGCGCGCGTACAGGTCCTCGTTCATGATCACGCCCTGGTGCATCGCCGCGGCCTCGGCATCGGTCAGCGCCACGCGCAGGCGCAGGCAGGCGGGGCCGCCGCCGTTGCGCATGCTCTGGCGCAGGTCGAATTCGACCAGTTCGTCGATCGGGCCGCCGGCGGCCGCCAGTTGCGCCAGGTATGCCGACACCGCCGCGTTCTCGCGGCATTCGTGCGGCACCACCAGCGCCATGCGGCCGTCCGGCTTGGTCAGGAGCTGGCTGTTGAACAGGTAGCTGGCCACCGCATCGGCCAGGGGCACGGCGCCGGCATCGACGCGCACCGCCTGCAGGTCGGCGCCCACGTTCGCCAGCGCGCGCCGCAGGGCATCCAGCGTGCCCGCCTCGTCGGCGAAGGCCTGCTCGTGGTAGAACAGCACATTGCCGTTGCCGACGGCGATCACGTCGTTGTGGAACACGCCCTGGTCGATCACGTCCGGATTCTGGGCGGCGAACACGGTGCGCGCCGGGTCCAGGCCGTGCAGGCGCGCGATCGCCTGCGAGGCTTCGAGCGTCTGGCGCGCCGGGTATTTCTTCGGCGCCGGGGCGGATGGGTCGAACTCCACGCGGCCATAGACGAAGAATTCGACGCCGGCGGCGCCATGGCTGGCGGCGAAGCGCGTGTGGTTGGCGGCGCCTTCGTCGGCGAAGGCCGGCACCGACGGCAGGGTGTCGTGCACCACGAAATGATTGTTGTCGGCGAAGATCGCGCGCAGGGTGCGGGTCGCCTGCAGGTGCTCTTCGGAGCGGTGCAGCTTGTTGTTCAGGTTCGCGGCGGTAAAGTGCACGCGGCCGTCGAGCGAGTCGGCCGAGGGGCTGACGGTACCGGCGTTCGCGGTCCACATCGGCGCGGCCGACCAGGCGCAGGCCAGGATCACCGGCGCTTCGCGGTACGCGCGCGCCAGGACGTCGGCATCGGTGCCGGAGAAGCCCAGGCTGCGCAGCAGGCGGAAGTTCGGACGGCCCTGCGGCGGCATCACCGCCTGGGCGAAGCCGCGCGCGGCCAGTTCGCGCATCTTGGCCAGGCCCTGCAGCGCGGCCTGGCGCGGGTTCGAGGCCGAGCGCACGTTGTTGAACGAAGCGACGTTGCCGAACGAGAGGCCGGCATAGTTGTGCGACGGGCCGACCAGGCCGTCGAAGTTGAATTCACGGGCGTCACGCATGCTCAAGCTCCTTGCGCCGGGAAGGCCAGGCCGGGCGACAGCTTGGCCGGCAGTTCCAGTTCCGCGGTCTCGATCGAGGCCACCGGGTAGGCGCAGTAATCGGCCGCGTAATACGCGCTCGGACGGTGGTTGCCCGACTTGCCGACGCCGCCGAACGGCGCCGAGCTGGCCGCGCCCGTGGTCGGACGGTTCCAGTTGACGATGCCGGCCCTGGCGCGCACGGCAAACCGCTTCCACAGTTCTTCCGACGGCGACAGCAGCGCGGCAGCCAGGCCGAATTCGGTGGCGTTGGCCACGCGCAGGGCCGCGTCGAAGTCGTTCACGCGGATCACCTGCAACAGCGGGCCGAACCATTCTTCGTCCGGAATGCCTTGCGCATCGGTGGTGTCGACAATGCCGGCGGTGACGAAGCCGGCGTCCTTGTCGAGCTGGCGCATCTGCAGCAGGATTTTTCCACCTTTCGTCGCCATGTCGGCCTGAGCCTGCACCAGGCGCGCCGCGACAGCGCTCGAGACCACCGGTCCCATGAACGGCTGCGGCTCGGCGTTCGACGGACCGACCTGCAGCTGCGCTGCCACTTCGACCAGGCGCTTCAGGAAAGCCTGGCCCGCTTCGTTGTCCTGGATGACCAGGCGGCGCGCGCAGGTGCAGCGCTGGCCGGCCGAGATGAAGGCCGACATCACGATGTGGTGCACGGCGGCGTCGACGTCCTGCACGTCCCATACCACCAGCGGGTTGTTGCCGCCCATTTCCAGCGCCAGCAGCTTGCCGGGCTGGCCGCCGAACTGCTTGTGCAGGGCGGCGCCGGTCTGGCTGCTGCCGGTGAACAGGATGCCGTCGACGTCGGCCTGGCCCAGGGCGACGCCGGTGTCGCGGCCGCCGTTCACCAGGTTCAGCACGCCCGCCGGCAGGCCCGCCTGTTCCCACAGCTGCACGGTGCGCACGGCGGTGCGCGGCGCGTACTCGCTGGGCTTGAACACCAGCGTGTTGCCGGCGATGAGGGCCGGGACGATGTGGCCGTTCGGCAGGTGGCCCGGGAAGTTGTAGGGGCCGAACACGGCGAACACGCCGTGCGGGCGGTGGCGCAGCACGGCGTTGCCGTCGGCGATCTGCGCCATGGTCTCGCCGGTGCGCGCCGCGTGCGACTGCACCGAGATGTCGACCTTGTTCGCCATCGTCGTCACTTCGGTGCGCGCTTCCCACAGGGGCTTGCCGACTTCCTCGGCGATGATGGCGGCCAGCTCCTCGTTGTGTTCCTTGAGCAGGTCGCGGAAACGCCGGCACACGGCGATGCGTTCCTCGAGGCCCGTGAAGGCCCAGGTCTCGAAGGCGGCGCGCGCGGCCTGCACGGCGCGGGCCACGTCGTCCGCGCTGGAGGCGTTGCTGGTCCAGGTGCGGCGGCCGGTGGACGGATCGATCGTCTCCAGCCCGGCGCCGCTGCCGGCGAGCCACTCGCCGTTGATGTAGTTCGACAGGTTAGCCATGAGCGTTTTTCCTTGTATTGAGTGTCAGCGTGCGCACGTCGTCGCCCGGCCGGCAATGCAGTTGCTGCAGTTCGCGCACCGACAGCGCGACCTGCGCCTCGCCACCGCAGCCGTGCGCCAGGATCATGCGGAAGTCGTCCAGGCGCGTGTTCGACACCAGCACCGGGTCGTCCTCGGCCGGCGACGCGCCTTCCTCGACCGTCGCCAGCACCGAATCGCGCACGGCGCGCAGCTCGGCCACGCGTCCCTGCAGCACGGGTCCGGCGTCGAAGATGTCGACGTAGCCCTCGTAGTGCATGCCTTCCTGCTCCAGCAGCTTGCGGGCCGGCAGGGTCGAGCGGTGTACCTGGCCGATGACCTGCTGCGCATCCTCGGGCAGGTAGGCCACGTACAGCGGCTGGCGCGGCATCAGCTCGGCGATGAAGGATTTCTTGCCGAGCGCCGTCAGGCCGTCGACGTGGTCGAAATCCATCTTGAAGAAGTGGCGGCCCAGGCCTTCGTAGAACGGCGACGTGCCATCGTCGGCCTGGTAGCCGCGCATCTCGGCGATGATCTTCTCGGTGAACAGGTGCGGGAACTGGGCGATGAACAGGAAGCGGCTCTTCGAGAGCCACTTGCCGTTGTGACCGGTGCGGTATTCGGGACGCAGGAACAGCGAGCACAGTTCGCTCGACCCGGTCAGGTCGTTCGACAGGTACAGCGTGTCCATGCGCGTGAACACGCCCAGTTCGCGGCTGGAGTGCACCAGGGTGCCGATGCGGTAGTTGTAGAACGGCTCGGTGAGGCCCACCGCGCCCTTGATGGCGCACACGCCGGCCAGGCGGCCGGCGGCGGCGTCCTCCATCACGAACATGTAGTCGCGCTCCTCGGGCGGGATGGCCTGCGCGAACGAGGCGACCGCGGTCTCCACCCGTTCGCCCAGCATGGCGCGATCGGGCTTGAGCGTCGTCATGCCGCTGCCGACCTGGCGCGCCATGTCGATCAGCGGATCGATGTCGCCGAGAGTGATTGCACGGATGACGAGCATGGATTCCCTTTCTTCAGATGCGCATGCAGATGACGTTGTCGCCGGCCTCGATGCCGAGCGCCTGGCGGGCCTCCGGCGGCAGGCAGATGGTGTCGCCGCTCTCGGCCGGCAGGCAGGGCAGCACGACGGCGCGGAACTTGCGCTCGCTGCTGGCCACCGCGTAGTCGACCATCGCCGACTTGCCGCCGCGCGCGGGCGGCTGCTGCTCGGCGCAGGCCACCTTGCGCACCAGCGCGCCGCGGAACGAGCGCAGGCCGTTCTTGTGCGCCTGCAGGATCGGGCCGCCGTCGAAGATGTCGACGTACTCGTCGGCCTCGAAGCCCTCCTCGGCCAGCAGGTCGAAGGCCAGCTGGCCGTCCGGGTGGATCTGGCCCATGGCGGCCTGTGCGGGGCCGGGCAGCAGCGGCACGTAGACCGGGTAGTGCGGCATCAGCTCGACGATCAGCGTGCGGTTGCGCGCGCCGCCGATCGTGCGTTCGGCGTCGAGGAAGTCCATCTTGAAGAACTTGCGGCCCAGCGCGTCCCAGAACGGCGACTGGCCGTGCTCGTCGGTGACCCCGGCCAGCGGCACGAAGAAGCGGTCGCCGAAGCGGTGCGGCGCCAGCA
>DAMAFT010000251.1:0-6625 GCA_031995805.1 Massilia sp. | reverse complement strand
TTTTCCACTTCCGCCGGGGTGGCCACGTCGAACGTGGCCGAGGTGCGCGCGGCATGCGATACGGGCGCAAACGCCTGCAATGCCACCACCGCCATGACGGACCAGCCCTTTTTCATTCGCGCCTCGCTTTATCGATCAAGCCCTATTATCGGCCAGCGCAGCGGCGGCGGCAACGGCGCGCCCGGACGCGGCGGCGCATCGGCACGGCGGGCAACCAGCGGGATGACGTGGCGGAATTGCGGGATTCGCCGCTTTGAGGGTAGCCTGAAACTAATTCTTTAAGGAAATATATAATTCCATAAAGAAATCTTGCCAGGGATTTTCGGCTTTTGCCGGATCCTCCGCCCGGAAAGGCGAACTAGAGTTTTCCTACTAAAGTGGCGGCGTCCGTGTCGGGCTCAGGAATGCAGCAGCTCGCGCGCCGTGCCGACCAGCACGTCGGGACTGAATGGCTTGACGACGTAGCGGTCGGCGCCCGCGGCCAGGCCGGCCTCGACGTCGCTCTGCTGGCCGCAGGCCGACAGCAGCAGGACCTTGACGTCCCGGGTGCGCGCATCGGCCTTTAGGTGGCGGCAGATGTCCAGCCCGCACATCTCGGTGCCCAGCCAGACGTCCAGCACCACGAGGTCGGGCCGTTCGCTGCCGACCAGCGCCAGCGCCCCGTCCATGTCGGCCGCCGCGACCACGTTGCCGAGCTGCCTGAGCGTCAGGCGGATCAGCAGCCTCAGGTCGTCCTGGTCTTCGATCACCACGATTTTTTTAGCGTCATCCATGGGCCCGCCCGGTCGCCGGAAGGATCATTGTCACCTCGGTGCCGGCCCCGGGGGTGGAGCGCAGTTCGACCGTGCCGCCGTGCAGGTCGACGATCTCCTTGAAGATCGTCATCCCGAGGCCGCTGCCCTGCACGCTGGAACCCTTGTCGGCGCGGTAGAAGGCGTCGAAGATCTGGGCCTGCTGCTCCGGCGTCATGCCGATGCCGCGGTCGCCGACGCGGATCGCCACGGCCGGCTGCGGGCCGGGCGCGGCCAGGAAGGCGCTGACGGTGATCGGCGCATCCGGATCGGAATACTTGATGGCGTTGCTGACGATGTTGGTCAGCGCCTGCTGCAGTTTCTGGATGTCGCCGGCCAGCGCCGGCAGGTCCGGCGCCACCGCGACGGCAATGCGGTGCGCTTCGCCCAGCCCAGACAGGCCGGCCAGTGTCTGATCGACGAGCTCGGCCACGCCGAGGGGGCGGATGTCGAGCTCGTCCTTGCCGCCGGCCTCGATGCGGGCCAGGTCGAGCAGCTGGTTGATCAGGTCGACCAGGCGGCTGGCCTGGCGGTGGATGATCTCGACCAGTTCGCGCCCGGTGGCGGCGTCGAAGTCGCGCTTGAGCAGCAGCTCGGAAAAGCCGAGCACGCTGGCCATCGGGGTGCGCAGCTCGTGCGTGGCGGTCGCGAAGTACTTGCGGCGGCGCTCGTCGGTGGCGCGGTTGCGCTCGTCGGCCGCGCGCCGGCGCGAGATGTCGCGCACGATCGCGACCATGCGTTTTTCTCCGCTCAGCAGCAGGCGGTTGACGGTGAATTCGACCGGGAACAGGCTGCCGTCGGCGCGCCGGCCGATGCTCTCGTAGGGCGTCAGGTTGATCAGGCCGCTCTGCGCGCGCAGGCGCTCCGGGTCGTCCGCCAGCAGGGCCGGTCCCGGCTGGCCCACCAGCTGCTCGGCCCCGGCGCCGAAGATCCGCTCGGCCGCGGGATTGACCCACAGGATCGTGCCCGGCACGTCCAGCATCAGCACGCCCTCCGGGATGTGTTCGAGCAGGGCGCGCATGCCGTCCTCGCTGTCGCGCTGGCGCTGCATGGCCCAGTTCAGTTCCACGGCCGCCACCTCGTCGGCGGCGATCTGGCCCAGGTCGCGCATCAGCTGGCGCTCTTCCGCGCCGAAGCGGCGCGCGACGCGGTCGATCACGCACAGGCTGCCGAGGCGCAGGCCTTCGGGCGTCTCCAGCGGATAGCCGGCATAGAAGCGCACGCCCGGCTCGCCGGTGACGTAGGGATTGTCGGCGAAACGCGGATCTTCCAGGGCATCCTCGACGACGAACACGTCGTCCTGGCGGATGGTGTACTCGCAGAAGGACTGGGAACGCTCGACCTCGGTGAGCGCGATGCCGATGCGCGACTTGAACCACTGCCGGTCGGCATCGATCAGCGCGAGCAGGACGATGGGCGCATCGAACAGGCGGCCGGCAAGGCGGGTAATGCGGTCGAAACGCTCTTCAGGAGGCGTGTCGAGGAGATGGAGCTCCTTCAGGACTTGCAGCCGTTGCACTTCTTCTGGATTCGTCGGTGTTGCTGGCATGGTCTCTCGATAAGGGCATGACGTACGCTTTCACTCACCTGGAAATTGCTCAAGCTGCCGGACGCAGGACCTGGTTGACCGCCCGGTGCAGATCCGCGAACGGCACCGGCTTGGAAAACACCGGGATGTCTTCCGGCAAGCCCATCGACTTGATCGTGGCCCGATCGAGGCCGCTGATCACGATGATCGCCATGTTCGCATAAGCCCGGTCGGTGCGCAGCGTCCGGATCATCCGGAACCCGTCCATGCCCGGCATGCTGAGGTCGCTGATCAGCAGATCGGGCCGGGTTTCGCCGATGCGGATCAGCGCCTCGAAGCCGTTGCTGGCCTTCGTGACCTCGAGCGGGAGGTCCCAGCCGGCCATCTCGAGCTCGTACAGGCGCAACATCGTCGAGTCGTCGTCCACCAGCAGCACTTTCTTGCCGGTGTCTTCCGCATGCGCGGCGACCGGGGCCTGGATCGCATGGCTGCGCTGGTCGACCAGCCGGTTGACCGAGGCCAACGCGATGCGCCGGTGTCCGCCCGCCGTCTTCCATGCCTGCAGCACGCCATTCTCGACCCACAGCTGGACGGTACGGTGCGATACGCCGAGCATCGTGGCTGCTTCCTTGGTGGAGCAGAAATCCGATGCGTCGTAGCTTTGCTCCCGCAAGTTTTGGCTGCTTTGCAATTTCATATTTTCCGATTTTACGTGGTCAGTTGGTGCTGTCAAGCATTATTCGGTTGCGCACGTAGAGTGCCCGCACCGGTCGACGCTCTTATTCGTGGCGTTCGTTACGCATCCCTCGTGGACAGAGAAACTCAATCTTCATCACATCCGCACACTACATTACGCCCGCAATGTTTATTTTAAGCACTTTTTGTTCTCAGTACGCATAAATTTGGCAAAAATAGTTTCAAAACTTCATGCAGTTGTACGGAGTGGACAAAATCTATCGAATTATCACACGCCGCCGTATTCATTGCTGCATGTTGTCAATTTTATGCCGGATGCTCAATGCTTTTTTCGTAACAAAACTTGACAAACTAGACTATCGTTTTTATCGAAAATATCGGATTATTCGGATCGACGGGTGGTCTATTGCACCGTGACGCTGACCGTGACGCTCCCGGTCGCGCCCGGTGCAAGCGTGCCCGTGAAGCGCCATTCGACGCTGCCGGCGGCGCCGTCGGCGGGCTTCGCCGCGACCGTGCAGGCCGTCAGGCCGGCCGGCAGGGCGCCGCAGGCGCTGGCCGCATAGGTGGTATACGCCGGCGTCGCGTCGACGATCTTGAGGTCGTTCAACGTCGTCGAGCCGGAATTCTGGAACGCGATGGTGTACGTCAGCGTCGTGCCGGGTGCGGCGCCGGCCTTGTCGACCGTCTTCGTCAGCTTGAAGTCGTCGCAGGCCTGGCAGATGCCCTCCACGGTGACGACCATCTCGCCCAGCCCGATGCCCAGCAGTTTCAGGAGCGGATCGGCGACGCCGGACAGCACCGGCCTGAGGACCGGCGAGACGGCGCCGACGATGATGCCCTTGAGCAGGCCCGTCACGGTATCCGCCAGCAGCGTGCCGACGATGGCGGCCACGCCGTTGGTGCGGATCGCCAGGTTCGTCGCCAGGCTGTCGGCCAGGTTGGTGGCGAACACGGTGCTGGTGCTGACGGTGCGCGTCTGCGGGAAGGTGCCGGACATCGTCACGGCGGTGGCGAACGGCGCCTGGCCGATCGTCGTGCTCCTGGCCTCGATGGCGACGTTCACGCCGCCCAGCACCAGGGTGCCGATCTGGCCGTAGTCGACGTCGGCCGCCGACAGGGTGCGCGAACGGTTGAAGAACACATTGTCGGCGATGCTGCCGACGTAGGCGCTGGCCACGCCCGGCGCCACCTGCAGGGTGACGGCGCGGTTGACGGCGTCGACGGTGCCCACCGTGCCTTCGCCGCGGGCGATTTCCAGGTAGACGTCGAGCCTGCCGATGGCGATCTGGGCGCTCAGGCCCAGGTCGGTCAGCGCCTTGGTCGCCGGGGCCAGCGTCACCAGGTCGAGCTTGAGCTTGACGCGGATCGCCGCCGTGTGGAACGACGACCCGGACGGGCCGCAGGTGTAGACGGGCGGCTCGATCACCTGGGCGTACAGCGCGACCGTGTTCACGATGCCCGCCTGGCCCAGCAAACCGCCGGAAATGCCGACCGGGACCGGCGTGCCGACGACGTTGCGGTTGTTGTACAGCTGGATCAGGCCCATCAGCATGTCGAGCGAGTTGATGGTCGACGGTCCCAGCGTCGACGCGTCGGCCGTCAGCTTGACCAGGTCGCCGACGCGCACGGTCAGGCCGGCGCCGCCCAGCTGGGACGCCAGCGCCTGCAGCGCGCTCGCCAGGCTGGTGTTGGCCTGCGCCCGGGCCGCGGCGGCCAGGGCGGCGGTGATCTGCGCCAGCGTCAGGTTGGCGGACAGCGCCTGCGACGGCGAGGACACGTTGGCGGTCGCCTGCAGGGCATTGAGGAAGTCCAGCGCCTTGATATTGCCCTGGGCCAGCGCGTTCCAGTCGACGGCGTTGAGCGCCAGTTGCGTGCCGAGCAGGCTGCCGAGCAGCGGATTGAGCAGGGCGCTCTTGCCGGTGTCGACGCTGGCCAGGCGCGGGCCGGCCGTGACGCAGGCGCCGGTCGTGGTGCAGGCGGCCTGGGCCGCGCCATTGGCGCCCAGGGACAGGGCGGCGGCCAGCAGCAGGCGGGCCAGCCAGGAAATGCGGTCGTGCAGGAAGGTCATGGCGATCGGTCCTGTTCTGGTTTATTTGAAGGCGTTCGGGGACAGCAGGTTTTCCAGCGTCCGCTCGTCGAATTTCATGCGCAGGCGCAAGTACAGGCCCTTGGCGGTGGCATTGCCGTCGGCCAGGTCGCGCTCGCGGAAGCCCAGCACGTTGTAGCCGGCCGAGACCCAGGTATTGGTGCGCAGCTGGTAGCCCGCCTCGAGGCCGGCGCCGAACTGGCGCGCGGCGCCCTTGCTGGCGGCGTTGCCGCTGACCAGCACCTGGCCCACCACGCCTACGTCCCAGTTGTCGCCGATCTGTTGCGTGACGCGGGCGCTGGCCAGCTGGCCGACGGCGCGGCTGGGCATGCCGGCCGACTGGTCCAGCGCCAGCTTGGCGGCGTAGCGCGCCGAGAACACGGTCTCGCGGGTCGGCTGCCAGTTGGCGTTGACGGCGACGGTATGCACTTCGCGCTTCATGTCGGCCAGGCCGTCGTCGCGCTCCAGCTTGTATTCGTACTTGGCCAGGCCGTTCCAGCCCAGGGTTTCCAGGGCGCGATAGGCGAAGCCGCTCTGCAGCAGCGCGTTCACGCGCATGGCGTCGGTGGAGCGGCTGCGGTTGGCGGCCAGCGTGTTCTTGCCGAGGAAGCTCCAGGTGTCGCTCAGGCGGTAGGCCAGGCCCAGCGTGGACAGCACGTTGTCGCTGTCCTGGGCATGGCGCAGTTCCAGGCGCGCGTTGGCGCGTAGTATCGGCGTGCGGCTGTACTCGATGGCGCCGGCCACGGCCACGGCGTCGTTGGCGCCGGAGCCGGCCAGCACGCGCACGCGCTCGAAGCTGGTGCTGCCGCGCACGCCGTCGGCGACCTGCCACAGGTTGCGCAGGCCCAGGGCGGCCTCGGCCTGGCGGCCGCTGCTGCCTGCGAAGCCCAGGTCGGCGCCGCGGGCGCGGTATTCGGAGAACATGCGGCCATCCTTCATGTAGTCGGAGTCGATGCCGAACACGGTGGCGTTGCGCTGCTGGCTGTCGTTCAGCGCATAGTTCGAACCCAGGCTGCTGATCAGTTCGTGGCGGCCGTAGACGCGGCTGCCACCGGCGAAACGGTAGTCGCCGCCCAGCGCCAGCATGCGGCGGCCGCTGTCGCGCACGTCCTGCTCGGCCTCGGCGTAGACGCCGGCCTGCGGCAGGCCCGGCACCTGGGCGGCGACCTTGGCGCGCACGCTGGTCAGGTCCGGCTGGGCCAGCACGGTGCTGGCGTCGCCGGCCTGTTCGTGGGCACGGCGCACGCCGGCCTCGACGCGCACGCCGTTGCCGAAGGCATAGCCGGCCGAGACCTGCACGCCGTCGCGCCTGGCCCCGCTGGTCAGGTCTTCCGTGTGCAGGGCTTCGCCGGCCACGCTGACCTTGTCGGTCGCTTGCCAGCGCAGGCGGGCGCCGCCCTCGACGCGGCCGCGCGGCAGGTTCGCCGACGGGTTGTCGAAGTTCAGGTCGGCGCGGCCGCCGAACACGCGCGATTCCAGCTTCCATCCACGCGCACCGCGTCGAAGCGGGCCGCGTTGCCC